>JAAZDF010000183.1 GCA_012512905.1 Clostridium sp. | reverse complement strand
GGGAATATAAAAATGTAATTAAAACAAATTTATCTGATAAAGAAGTTTTAGAAGCAAGAGGATTACTTGTTGATGGTAAACTTACTTTAGCAGGAATTCTATTGTTCTCAAAAAGTCCTTTAAAATATTATCCGAATTCTAGACTGCGTTTCTTAAGATATGAAGGAACAGAAGCAAAAACTGGAGAAAGAATAAATTTGACAAAAGATATTAATATTGATGGACCAATACCAAGAATTATTGAAGAATCTAAAAACATTATATCTGCACATTTGAGGGATTTTCAAACACTAGCTAAAGATGGTAAATTTAAGATAGTTCCAGAATATCCAGAATTTGCTTGGTTCGAGGGAATTGTAAATGCTCTAACTCATAGAGATTACTCACAAAGAGGCGAACATATTAAAGTAATAATGTATGATGATAGACTGGAAATTTTAAGCCCTGGAAAGCTACCTAATATTGTAGATATAAATAATATGAGATATACAAGATATTCTCGTAATCCTATTATAGCAAGAATTCTATCTGAGTTTGGTTGGGTTAAAGAATTGAATGAAGGCGTTAAGCGTATTTATGATGAAATGGAGAATTACTTTCTGAAACCCCCTGAATACTCGGAACCTAATAAGCATTCTGTATTATTGAAATTAGAAAATAATTATATTATGCGTCAAATTAGAGGTAATGAGCATATGAAAAAAGTATTAACAGAAGAATTATGGGAAAGCTTAAGTGTAGAAGAAAAAGATATTATTCACTATTTATATAAAGAAGAGAAAATAACAACTGGAAAAGCCTTGGAATTATTAGGTAGAAGTGCAGGTTATTCACGTAAGCTATTAAATAGATTAAAAGAATTGGAAATTTTAGTTTGGAGAGGAAGCTCTCCACAAGATCCTACTCAATATTATGAACTCAATATAGATAATAACAAGTAAACTCATGTGGAGTAAAAGTAGTCCGTGACGAGTAGATTTAATTCGTGTCGAGTATATTAATCATACGAAGAGCAAAATCACAATAAATTTAAATAATTATAGCTAAAATCATTATATATAAGGTATTTCTTTAAAATAATAGGATGTTTTCCATAACGAGTAAACTAGGTTCGTGACAAGTAGACTTTAAAAATCAGTTTTTATTTTAGAAAAAAATTAGATTAAATTTTTTAATCAAGGTAGGTTTGCTGAAGCTTACTACTTCCAATAAATTTTATAGTCTAATTTCTAATTGGAACTGGGACTGGAATGGGTAAAGTTAAGTTGAAATACATCTAAATTAGACGGATAGAACATAAATGAACGGTAAAATAATGGCTAATTTAAAAGATTTAATATATATCTGATGATATGTAATGAAGAGTTTGAATAAAAAAATAAATAGAAATAAATCCTTGATTTTAATTAAGGATTTATTTTATTATATAGTAGTGTTCACTAAAAATATTAATATGACAATATTAAAGAGGAAAAAAGATGCAAAGTAAAAATAAAGAAAAAATAGACATTAAAAAAGAAAAAGAAAAAAGAGTAGTAAGATTAATGATTAATTTATACTGCAAAGGAAACCATACAAAACCTGTACCTTGTAAAAGTTGTAGTGAATTAATTTCTTATGTGGATTATAAAATAGAGAATTGTCCATTTATTGAAACTAAAACTTATTGCAGTAATTGTAAGGTTCATTGTTATAGTGATGAGATGAGAAATAAAATAAAAAAGGTTATGAAATACTCTGGACCAAGAATGATTTTTCATCACCCATTACTTTTAATTGACCATGGCTACCAGAGTCTTAAATACAAAAAGATTAATAGAAATACTAATACATAGTTATTAAAAAGCAATATAACTTGATAAGTTTTATAGACTGAGTTACTGAAATTTTATTTAAAAATTTAAAAGGATGATTAGATGAATAAAACAATAAAAACTCAATTAGACCATAGAACCATTAGAAAATTTAAAGATAAAGCTGTAAGCGATGAAATACTCGAGACGCTTTTTAACGTAGCAAATAGAACTGCTTCAAGCGTTGCAATGCAGTCATATAGCATTATAAGGGTAACTGACAAAAATATAAAAAAACAAATATCTAAGGTATGTAAACAGGACTATGTGAATCATATGCCAGAACTTGTTATTTTCTTAGTGGATGCTTATAGAAATGCTAAAATATCTGAGGAAATGGGAGAAAATCTGAGTGCAAAAAGGGATATGGACAGATTTTTCCAGGGATTCACAGATGCTTCTTTAGCTGCTCAAAATATGTATACTGCTATTGAGTCTCTTGATATGGGAGCTGTATATTACGGAAGTATACTAAATGACCCAGCAGAGATAGTAAAGATATTAAAGCTTCCAGAGCTTACTTTTCCAGTAGTAGGAATAGGGTTTGGATATCCTGACCAGGAGCCTATGCTAAAACCTAGAATGGACACTAGCCTTAAGGTATTTGAAAATAAATATGAAATTCAAGAGACTTATCTCGAGGCTATAAAGGACTATGACAAAGAAATGCAGGGATATTATGATTTAAGAGACGCGGATAAACCGCTGGATTCATTTAGCAAGCAAGTAGTAGGTAGGCTTAAAAACCCGAATAAAAAAAGAGCTAGACTTTTAAATATAATAAGAGATCAAGGATTTGACCTTAAATTAGATTAAGATTTAAATTTTGACCTTATTCTTTTTTGAAAAACTTGATTTATATAATGAAAACAAGAGGTATGAGGCCTTAAATGCATAGCAGTTTTTAAAGAAGTGCTTTCTAACTGTAATTACTAGGAAATTATAAAAAACCTATCAGCTAACTATACGAGCTCTTAAGCAGTCATATATGTACCTTTAACAGATGTATAAAACAAAAAATGATTTCTGAAAATAATTTAGATTGATTGAGCACAATATTTTAACGGTTTCTTAACCTTAAAGCTGTATATTTATACTACTATGATAAGCTTTTTAAGGAGAAAATAATGTTAAAACTAAAAAATATAACAAAATCATATAGGACTAAAGCCTATGTTCAACATGCTTTAGATAAAGTATCAATTTCATTTAGGAAAAATGAGTTTGCTTCTATTTTAGGAGAATCAGGCTCAGGTAAAACAACGATGCTTAATATTATAGGTGGCCTTGATCAATATGACTCTGGCGATTTATTAATTGAAGGAGTATCCACAAAGGAATATAAATCTTCAAATTGGGACACTTATAGAAATAGTCGTGTTGGTTTTGTTTTTCAAAGTTTTAATCTTATTTCTCATCAAACTGTATTATCAAATGTAGAACTTGCTCTTACATTAAGTGGAATATCACCAAAAGAAAGAAAAGAAAGAGCAATAAAGGCTTTAGATGATGTAGGTCTTAAAGACCATATTTATAAACTGCCAAATCAGATATCTGGTGGTCAGGTGCAAAGAGTAGCAATTGCTAGGGCATTAATTAACGACCCTGAGATTGTTTTAGCGGACGAACCAACAGGAGCCCTTGATAGCAAGACCTCAGATCAAGTTATGGAGTTATTTGAAGAGATTGCAAAAGATAGACTTGTTATAATGGTTACTCATAATCCTAAATTAGCGCATAAATATTCAAATAGAATAATAGAGCTTAAGGATGGTAGGATTATAGGAGATTCTAATCCTTATGAAATTAAGGAAAAAGAAACTTTGGCTCCTAAAAAAACATCAAAAAAAAGTAAGATGTCTTTTTTAACAGCTATATCTCTTTCAGTGAGTAATTTACTTACAAAAAAAGGAAGAACTATTATTACTGCAATTGCAGGGTCCATTGGTATTATTGGTATTGCCTTAATACTTGCATTGGCTAGTGGAATTAACCTTTATATAGAAGATGTTGAGCAAGATACAATGAGTGCCTATCCTATCACAATAGATTCATCAGGTATAGATATAACAAGCTTTTTAGGTGGGGAAGGAAATCCCTCTGCCGAGGGCGATAAAGAACAAGTTAAAGATAATGAGATATCTATAATCAATACAGTTACTTCTCTTTTCTCAAAACAAAATAAAAATGACTTGAAAAGTTTTAAAAAATACATAGAAGAAAATGATAATAAGGTGAGTCCATACGTTAATAATATTCAATACAAGTATGGAATTACACCTCAAATTTATCTGCAAAATGAAGAAGCAGATATTAGACAGGTAAATCCAGATACAATTTTTTCAAGCTACGGATTTGGAAATGCCGGCGGATTTGATATGATATCGGGCGCAGCTAATTTTGGAAGAAAAAACTTTAATGAACTACCTGGAGATACTGCGCTGTTCGAAGACCAGTATGATGTTTTAGCGGGCAAGTGGCCTGAAAATATGACTGAAGCAGTTGTGGTTTTAATGGATAGCGGATCCCTAACAGATACTACAATGTATACTCTTGGAATTAAGGACCGTAATATCCTGAAAAATATATTTGAGAAATTCAATAATGATGAAGATGTGAATATCGATGATAGTAAAAAGGAAAAATTTTCTTATGATGAAGTACTGGAATCTAGCTTTAAGGTTGTAAATTCTGCTGAAAGCTATGTTTACGATGAGACAAATAAAATTTGGATTGACAAGTCTGAAGATAATAAATATATGGATCAAGTAATAGCTGAAGGATTAGACCTAGATGTCGTTGGGATTGTTAAAGCTAAAGATGATATTAAGACTCCAATGTTATCAACAGGAATTTATTACCCGGGTGAGCTTACTTTTCATTTAATTGAAGAAGCTTCTTCATATGACATAGTAAAAGAGCAACTTGAAAATAAAGATATAAATGTTTTTACAGGAAAGCCTTTTGCTGACAGTACAGATGTAGCGCCAGAGGAACTATTTAATTTAGAAGACTTTATTACAATAGACCAGTCAATGATAGAAGAATCATTTAATTTTGATAGCTCTGCATTAAATATAGGTTTTTCAGATTTTAAATTTAATATAGATCAGATTAATTTTCCTGATTTAGACTTAGTCACCTTAGCTGAAAGCATTGCAACGCAAATTAATGTTCCAGTTGAGGATATACAAAATATTCTTGTATCTGTATTACAAGATTTTGTAAAAACTCAAGAAGAAGAGGGAGTTGCAGATTTAGACCAGTGGGTTATTAATTTTGATGAATATGTTAGAAGTAAAGAGGTTCAAAGTAGGCTTATTTCAGATTTTGAGAAGATTAATACTGATAGTCAAATTACAGGGAAATTAACTGAGATTGTACAAAACTATTTTAGCTCATATGTGACAACTGCTTTTGATCAAATTATGGAAACTGTTAAAAATGATTTTTCAAGGCAGATGCAATCAAAACTGGCTACTTTGCCATCACAGATACAAAATGCTATAAATATTGATACAAGTAAGCTAGCAGAAGCTTTTCAGTTTAATATAGATGAAGATGATTTATTTGATTTAATTAATAGTTTAGGTCAGAGAGACCAAGTAAGTCAAACATCTAACCTTAAAACATTAGGATATAGAAATCTTGAAGATCCAACTCAAATAGACCTTTATCCTAAAGATTTTACAACAAAATACAAAGTTGTTGAATTTATTGACAACTATAATATGCAAATGAAAAAGATAAATCAAGAAGAAAAAGTTGTAAACTATACAGATTTAATAGCTGCAATTTTGTCATCAGTAACTACAATAATTAATACAATAACCTACGCTTTAATTGCATTTGTTGCAATATCACTAGTAGTTTCGTCAATAATGATAGGAGTTATTACTTATGTTTCAGTTTTAGAGAGGATAAAGGAAATAGGTATATTAAGAGCAATAGGTGCAAGTAAAAAAGATATACGAAGAGTGTTTAATGCAGAGACACTAATAATTGGATTTATAGCAGGTACTTTTGGTACACTAATAACTTATTTAATCAGTTATTTTGCTAATATTATTGTATATAACAAGTTTGGTATTCCAAACATTGCTCATTTAGAAATTGAAGCTGCAGGCATTTTAATATTAATAAGTATGGTACTAGCCTTTGTATCAGGTCTAATCCCATCTTCAAGTGCAGCAAAAAAAGATCCTGTTGAAGCTTTAAGAAGTGAATAAATATTTTGAAAAGGAATATAAAAAAAGAACGTTTAATTATTTCAACCAAGTGATAATGAATTAAATAGCACATTAATAAAAATCATTTTTTCAATTGTTAAATATTGTCAATAATTCATGACTAACCTGAATTAGTTGCATATATTTGATATAATGGTATAGAAAGTTAAGAATAAGATAAATATAATAGGAGGAATGGCAAATATGAATTATCAAAAGATATTTATAAATGGACAGTGGGTGAAACCAAGCACTTCTGAAAGAATAGAAGTAGAAAATCCAGCTAACAAGACTATTATAGGAAGTGTACCTGCTTCTAAAGAAGAAGATGTAAATAAGGCAGTAGCAGCTGCTAAAGAAGCATATAAAACATGGCAGTTTTCAAGCAAAGAAGAAAGAATAGAATTGCTTACTAAATTAGTAAAAGAGCTTAGAGCTAGAGAAGATGAAATGGTTGATATAATCGTGAAGGAACTAGGTTCGCCAAGAGATTATGCAAGAAAAACTCACGTGGTTCCATATGTGGATGAGATGGAATACCTAACAAATCTTCTTAAAGATTATCCATTAGAAGAAAAACATGATGGATTTACTATAGTTAAAGAAGGAGTAGGAGTGGTTGCAGCAATTACTCCATGGAATTTCCCACTTGGACAAATAACAAAAAAAGTTGCACCAGCTCTTCTTAGTGGGTCAACTATTGTTGTAAAACCAAGCCAGAAAACACCTTTAATTGCTTATGTTTTAGCAGAGGCAATAGATAAGGTAGGATTTCCAAAGGGAGTATTCAATTTAGTACCAGGTAAGGGATCGGATGTAGGTAATCCTCTAGCAAGTCATCCAGATGTAGATTTAGTTACATTCACTGGATCAACAAAAGGTGGCAAGGAGCTTTCAAAGCTTGCAGCTGATGATATAAAAAGAGTAGTTTTAGAACTTGGAGGAAAATCTCCTGCTGTTATTTTAGATGGTACAGATTTTAAAGACGCAGTTGGAAAAGTTTTAAACAAGATATATACAAATACAGGCCAATCTTGTACTGCTTTAAGTAGACTGATTGTTCCTTTAAAAGAAAAAGAAAATATAGAAAAAATGATAATAGAACTTACAAAAGAGTATAAAGTTGGAGACCCAGAGACTGTAGACCCTATGCTAATAGGTCCTTTATCTTCAAGGCAGCAGTTTGATAAAGTAAAAGGATATTTAGAGTTAGGTTTAAATGAAGGAGCAAAAATGCTTCTTGGAGAAATACCAGAAAAATCAGATGGTTATTTTGTAAAACCTGCAGTGTTTACGGATGTAACAAATGATATGACTATTGCTAAGGAAGAAATTTTCGGGCCGGTTCTTTGCCTTATAACTTACGAAACATTAGAAGAAGCTATTGAAATTGCAAACGATACAGACTATGGTCTGTCTTCCGCAGTATTTGGACCAGAAGAAGAAGCCCTGGATGTAGCTAGACAAATAAAAGCTGGAGATGTTCGTGTAAATAATACAAGTAGTAGCTATAAAGCACCTTTTGGTGGATTTAAGCACTCAGGAATAGGTAGAGAGAGTAGTAAATATGGACTTGAAGAGTTTCTAGAAATAAAAGTTATTTATCTATAATTATTACTCGAGAAAATAATTATAGATAATATGTTTAAGAAATAAAAAATAAAAATAAAAACTACGAGCGTAAATAGTTAGTTTATACTTAAAAGTAGATAAAAATGTCATGATGTTTATAGGTTAAGTCATGACATTTTTAGTTTTTTAAAAGAGTATTTGTATACTGGATTAAGCTTTTAGATAAATTTAAAAATAATCAGCTTTACAAAACATAATTTTTAGAAAAAAAGACTTAAGAATAAGTGTTAAGGCTGAAATCTAGAAAATTATTTGTTGTAAAATGTAAAATTATATAATATATTAAGTAAAATGAATACAAAATAAAATAATACTTAAAATTCTAATATTAATTTATAATAGTGATAAGGGAGAATTCTTATGGCAGTTATTCCAAAAAAAGATAAAAATAGATATAAAAGAATATTTCATAACCTAAATATTCCTATGGTAATTGTAGATTCTATTACTGGGAATATTGGGGAAGTTAATATAGCAGCCTGTCAATATTATGGCTACTCGGAAAAAGAGTTACTATCTATGAATGTTTTAGATATTAATGTTTCGAATAAGGAAAAAATATTTAAAAGAATAAAACAAACTAAAATAAGTGATAAAATTTATACCAGGTCTAAACATAGACTTTCAACAGGTGAAGTGAGAGATGTAGAAGTATATAGTAATTTTTTAGAAATAGGAGATGAAAAGCTTATAACATCAATTATTCATGATGTTAATGAAAAGATAAAATTAGAAAAAGATTACTTACGGGATAAAGCTCATTTTGATGTACTATTTAAAAACTCAAATGAAGCTATTGCTATTGTTGATAACAAGTTTCGGGTGTTAGAAACTAATGAAAGTTTTAAAAAAATGTTCCAGTATAGCTTATCAGAAATAAAAAACGAAGATCTTACAGAAAAATTATGTAAGACAGAATTATATGAGGATTCTTATAATTTTAGAGAATCAGTGGCTAATGGTAAGTTTGTATCAGAGGAACTTAAAAGATATAGAAAAGATGGAAGTGAATTAGATGTCTTAGTGATGGGTTTTCCACTAGAATCTGATGGAGAAGTATCAGGAGCTTACTGTATATACTCAGATATTACTGAAAGTAAAAGACAGCAAGATATGATAAAAACCCTTAGTTATAAAGATACTTTGACAGGACTTTTCAACAGAGATTTCTTTTTAAAAAACCTTAGAAACGAGATTCTAAAAAAAGATGATAATGAAAAAAACAAAGGTAGACTAGCTTTAATTTTGTTAAGCATTAATGAGTTTAAAGAAGTTAATGATGCTTTAGGGCATTTAATTGCAGATTTATTGATTAAAGAATTTGTAGTAAAGCTAAAAAGTGTTGTTAAAAGCGAATATACTATAGGAAGAGTGGCTAAGGACCAAATAGCTATTGTTATACCAAATTTAAGAAATATTAATGAAATAAGTATACTAACTAATACTATTATTGAAAGCTTTGATTCTTCTTTTTTAATAGAAATGAATGAGCTTCATATAACAACTAATATTGGAGTTTCCTTATATCCTGACGATGGAAATGATTTTATTACTCTTGTAAGAAAAGCAGAAATAGCAATGGATAGGTCTAAAGAAAACAATAAAAATAGTGTAGCTCAATTTGAGAAAGCTTATGATAGTGAAATTCAAGAAAACTACTGGATAAAAAATGATTTACTTAAAGCGGTAGAAAGTGGAGAGCTTTTTCTT
This sequence comes from Clostridium sp., assembly GCA_012512905.1. Taxonomy (GTDB): domain Bacteria; phylum Bacillota; class Clostridia; order Clostridiales; family Clostridiaceae; genus JAAZDF01. The sequence goes on along the minus strand of JAAZDF010000183.1, from coordinate 89 downwards.
AATTACCAGCCAATATATGATATTAATAAAAATAAACTAGTTGGGGTAGAATCTTTGGTTAGATGGAATCATAAAGAAAAGGGAGTAAT
>JAAZDF010000182.1 GCA_012512905.1 Clostridium sp. | reverse complement strand
GGATAGAAGAGTACGAGAGAAATAATGTAAATACAGATTTCGTAAAAACTATAGAAGATAACCATAGTGGAGTTGCATCTATTTGGGTAGAGGAAACTGGTGAAAACCGTATTATTCTAAGTGCTGGCGCAAATGATGATGTGGATATAGATTTAGTGGATGAGGCCTTTGATTCATTAGAAAAACCTGATGTAGTACTTTCGCAGCTAGAGATACCACAAGAATCTATCCTGCAAGGATTTAAGCGGGGGATAGAATCAGGTGCTACCACTATTTTAAATCCAGCTCCAGCTTCTTTAGTTTTAAAAGAAATTATGGATATTACTGACTGGATTCTACCAAATGAAACAGAGTTTGCGATAATAGCAAATGAGATGTACGGTATGGATATAAAAAAATTCTCTATAGAAACATATAAAGTGGCGATTAAACAGTTTGCAAATAAAGCGCAAATGAATGTAGTTATTACTATAGGAAAAGAAGGGGCTTTACTTTATATGCCAAAAGAAGATATGGAGCCTCTGCACATACCTGCACCTTCTGTTAAAACAGTAGATACTACTGGCGCAGGGGATGCATTTTGCGGAACTTTTTCATATGGTATTTCTAAAGGCCTAAGCCCAGAAGAAAGTGTTAAACTTGCAAATAAAGTAGCAGCAGAAAGTGTTAAGAAAACAGGAACGCAAATATCATATCCTAGAGGAGAAAGGTTAAAGGAAATAGTTGATAATGCATTAGGAGATTAAATTATAAAAATCAAAAGATTATAAGATTATAAGGCTATAAGGTTATATATTAAAGCTGTGAGCATAAACATATAAGTGCTTACAGCTTTTTTTGCTGCATTTTAATTTTTTTGTTTTTAGTATTATACTCTGATTATAAATTTTATATTTAAATTTTTACCTTTATGGTGTAAAATATAGATTATGTCAAATAGTAAGGAGATAAGAGATTTGAATGAAAATAAGAAATTTTTAATAGAAACATGGGGCTGCCAGATGAATGAGGAAGACTCAGAAAAACTTTCAGGCATGCTTATGAATATGGGATATGAAAGTACGCCTTTTAGAGAAAAGGCTGATATTATAATATTTAATACCTGCGCTGTAAGAGAAAATGCTGAACTTAAGGTTTATGGAAACCTAGGAGCATTAAAACAAGTTAAAAGAGATAACCCAGATTTAACTATTGCAGTATGTGGATGCATGATGCAGCAAAAAGGTGTTGCCGAGGAAATTGCAAAAATGTATAAGCATGTGGATATAGTTTTTGGTACACATAATGCTCATAAATTTCCAGATTATCTAGAGGAGCATATAAGTACAAATGATCAGGTTATAGAGATATACAATAAAGAAACAGAAATAATTGAAGGAATACCTATTATAAGAGAATCTTCAATTAAGGCTTTTGTAACTATAATGTACGGATGTGATAACTTTTGCACTTTCTGCATAGTTCCCTATGTTAGAGGAAGAGAAAGGTCTAGGAAAGTATCTGATATTGTAGATGAAATTAAAGTTTTAGTCGCGGAAGGCTACAAGGAAGTTACTCTTTTAGGTCAAAATGTTAATTCCTATGGAAGAGAATTTAAGGATACAAATGTAAGCTTTGCTGATCTGCTTAGAATAGTAAATGAAATAGAGGGCCTAGAGAGAATTAGGTTTATGACAAGTCACCCTAAAGACCTGTCTAAAGATGTTATTATGGCTATTAAAGAATGCGACAAGGTTGTAGAGCAGGTTCATCTTCCAGTGCAAAGTGGGTCTAATAATATGCTAAAGAAGATGAATAGAAAATATACAAGAGAAAGCTACTTGGAAACAGTTAAACTTATCAAAGAGGAGATTCCAGGGGTTGCTTTAAGCACAGATATAATAGTTGGATTTCCAGGAGAAACAGAGGAAGATTTCAAAGAGACCCTATCTCTTGCCCGGGAAGTGCAGTATGACTCAGCCTTTACATTTATATACTCAAGAAGGAAATATACTCCAGCAGATAAGATGAGAGACCATATAGATGAGGAAGTTAAGCATGAAAGATTTAATAGACTGCTTAAGATTGTAAGAGAAGATACAAGAGCAAGCAATAAAGCTATGCAAGACAAAGTTGTTGAAGTTCTTGTAGAGGATGTAAGCAAAAGAAATGAAGACTTTATGCATGGAAG
>JAAZDF010000181.1 GCA_012512905.1 Clostridium sp. | reverse complement strand
GACTATTAATACTTTCATTTTTTAGCACCTTTAAATATTATACCATATAAATCTGCTTTTACAATAAAAAAAGTATTCGCTAGTATCGCCTATTTAAAACAAAAAAAGTTTCCCGTTAGGGAAACTCAGATTGTTGACAAACCCATAAATTAAAATTCATATGGGATAAAATAAAGCCTTAACTATTAGATTATTTATAGTTATGGCTCTTTTTATTTAAAAAAATAGAAAATAGACAAAAACACCTTAACAATAACTTAATTTATTGGTATTATTAGCTCTTTTGAATTCTAAAAGAGCTATTTTTTTGATATTTTGGCATGCATAAAGAAGGGATCGGTAGTCCCTGTTTTTCTTAAGACCCCTAAATCTTGTAAAACGTAAGCCATGTTTTTCTTTACCTTCGGCGAATGCTCTTTCTATTGTTGATTTTCTTAGTTTGTATTTTTCTTTACCTTCTTTACTTAATCTAAATTCTCTAGCTAATATTAAACAATCGTCATATAAGTGTCTTCTGACTGTTTTAAAACTATAATTTTTGAGACATTTTTCTTTAAATGGACAATCGCCACAATCTGATTTGTGAATCTTATATTCGATATAACCATCTTTACTGATATTCCATGGCACTAATAATTTTCTATTCGGACACATAAACATGTCTATTTCATAAAGATAATCAAAATATTTTTTTCCAAATTCAATTCTCTTACCCTTTGGGCTAGAGTAAGGAGCCAATAGATTTGTATTATTCTCTTGTAATGTTTTAGCGATTAAAGCAGTTAAAAAAGCTGAGTCCCCGCATATTATTTCAGATTTATATTTCTTTAATTGTTCATGATAAAAAGGTAAAAAAGCTTTTGAATCGTGCATATTACCAGGATTAACATCAAACGCCACAATCCATCCATTCTTATCACATGCTACCATATCTACATAGGCAAACTGTCTTTCATGTTGCCCCTTAACAAACATTCCACTACCAGGATCAGTTAAACTTACCGTTACCTCTTTTGTTTTTTTAGTTTCAACTTCCTTTACTTCACCGGTCTCATCATCAATTGTGTATCCTTCATCGTCATCACTATGATATCTATCACGACCATTTAATTCTCTAAATTCATTAACTTCATCTTCTAATTGCTTATGATAAATATCGGTTACTATTTTTACTTGCTTCTTGGTTCTCTTATTTCTATTAGCACTAGCCTTAATGTGAGTTCCATCAACAAACAATATTGATGTATCAATATAATTTCTATTATGTAGTTCCATAATGATTCTTTCAAATATTTTCTTGAACACTTTACCATCGCTATAACGTCTACGATAATTTTGAGAAAATGTTGAATAGTTAGGTACAGACTCTGTCATCGATATTCCTAAAAACCATCTATAAGCCATATTAACTTTAATTTCTTCAATGGTTTTTCGTATACTGTTAATTCCAAAAAGAAAGTTAATAAGAACAATTTTAAAAAGGATAACAGTATCTAAACATGGTCTACCATTATCTTGACAATAATAATCTTTCGTGTAATCATAAATAAAATCAAAGTTAATTGCATTCTCTATTTTTCTTACTATATGATCATTAGGAACTAGCTGATCAAGGCATAACATTTCAAGTTGATTTCTATCTACCATTACTTTATTTTTTGGCTTTTCATAATACATAAATATAAACCACCATTTCATTTATATATAAATATTATACCATATTTTGGTAAATAAGTCAAGCAAAAAAATAGCCCATTGACTACTTTGTCAACAGGCTGAGGGCACTGAAAAGTGCCCTTTGATGTATACACCACCTAATGGATAAGTCATTTTTACACCATCTTTTGGATAGCCCTTATTTTGGTTTTACACCATCTATTTTAAAGGGCCGTAGTACTAAATAACCCAATAAGAAGAGCCACTCCCCCAAGAATTAACCCAATAATCCCCATAGCATATCCACCTGGTGAATACTCTTCATTCATTTTCTTATCTTTATTGACCATACTTATGATAATGATTCCGAGTGCAATGCCAAATAAGTGAACAATAATCACTCCAATATAATTAAGCAGCGAAAATATAATTGCTAATATACCAAGTATGGTTTCTAATTGATAATTTCTAGATTTCTTTGCACGGTAATTATTTGAGGATGAGGCAATTATTTCTTGTTCAACAGTATTTCCACAACTAAGACAATAATTAGCATCTTCATTCATCTCTTTACCGCAATGTGCGCAGTACTTCATATTGTTACCTCCCATCAATATACAATCATATTATGGCCTTTCCATTAGTGGATTGTCAACACTTTC
>JAAZDF010000180.1 GCA_012512905.1 Clostridium sp. | reverse complement strand
GTGATTTTATATTATCTGTTAATGTCGAGGCTTCTATTCTATGTAGGCCAAGATCATTAAAGCAATACTCAATAACAGACTTAAGAGCTTCACTCATAAATCCATTTCCTTCATAGTCTTTATGAAGACCATAGCCTAAAATCGCACTTTTAAAACTGCCATATAATATATTTGATATTTGAACTTTACCAATAAGTGTATCTTTTAAAAACACACCTAGATTTATTGAATCTCCATTAAGATAAGACCTATACATACTCTTTAGCGATTCTTCTTGGCCTTTTTTCGTATAAAAACTCTCATTTCTAAGAGGTTCAAATGCTTCTAAAAAATATCTGTTTTTCAGATAATAATCAAGGTACTTATCTGCATAAGAAGGAGTGCCTAGCTTTAATGTAAGCCTATCAGTTTCTAATTTAACAAAGGATATTTCTTTTTTATTTGTAAAGCTTATAAGGTCAATACCAAAGATATATTCATCTTCTGAATGTGTATTTTCATAAATGTTATTGAGTAAAATACCTTCTAGGGAAAATCCTAAGCTGCTATAAGATAATATGTTGTCTATATTTGCGGTTATTATATTTAACTTGAAAAAGTTTTCTTTCACTAGAAAATTATGACATATATTTTCTAGTATTTCTTCCTCAAATTCTCTACTTATATCTTTATAAAGGTTTAATCTTAATATAGTTGATTTATTTTTTTTATCTTTTTCTAAAATTAAAATTCTCCCTATAATAATCTTGTCTTTATCTTTTATTGTAAATTCATTTATGTTATTTTTTATTATTTTCTTCATGTATCTCACCTTTATAATTCTTAACTTTATCGTGGTTTTTAATATATATAACAGATGTAATAGATACTAATAGTGAAAAGGGAATTAAAAATATTGAAAGGTTTGCCCCTATACCATCTGTAAGTACTCCCATTAAAAAATTCATCCCATTTATTCCAATTGATACAAAAGCAAGTATCACACCAGTTGCATAAGCGGGTCTTTCTTTAAAGACGTTGCTTACAAAGGACATAATTGATGGAAATACTATGGAGAAGAAAAGCCCTGAAATACTAATTATAATAATGTATTTCTCCCCTAAGAGAATACCTCCTAGCATCAAAATAAAGGATACAGTTAATGAAAATATAACTGATTTAAATACTCCTTTTCTCTGAACAATAAAGCCTCCAAGTAGCCTTCCTATTGCAAATAAAAGGAAAAATATACCAAGATACCTAGCTCCAATACTTTCTCTAAATCCAAAAGTTTCCTTCAGATAGTTAGTCAGCCAAAGAGAAATACCTTGCTCTGCAAATGCATAAAACCCTAAGGCAATTCCAAAAGCATAAAGTAAGGGTTCTTTAAAAATACCATTTTTGTTAGTTACTATATTCTTTTCCACATGAGCATCTGGTATTTTAGCAAAATTAAAAATTATAATTACAACAATATATACTATAAATAAAAATCCATACATCTCTCTCCATGTTGTACCCTTATCTAGGTATCTTCCAACTAGATTTTGAGATGTTGTAGAACCTGCCCCATACATAAAGTGAAGTAAGTTCATAGCAATAGTTTTACTGCCTACAAAAATAATTGGAATAATTGTATTAACTGAAACATTATACAAATTTATTCCCATAGTTATAGGAATAAAACCAATGAAAAATAAAGAAAATTCTGGTGTTACAATTTGAATTGCTATTCCAAGTCCTATTAATAATGCTGCAAGCATAAGCGTCTTTTTCTGTCCAATTTTTTCTATTAAAATTCCACCATAAAGAGAAACTCCAAGTCCAATTATAGAGCTCACAAGAATCATAGTAGAAATCATTGTGTTTGATACCATAAAATCGTCTTTAAAAATCGGAATAAATATACCCCTAGTATTTTCAATAAAAGGTGATAAAAACATCATAAAAAATAAAAGTATAATACCTATTCTATTTAAATCTTTCTTTGCCATCTAAAATCTCCATTTCTGTATTAATCTATAGTTATAGCATTACTATGTAATTATAAGCTATTAGAGTATAATATAATAGAGTTAAAGATTAATAGGGGTGTAATAATGAATAAAAAAATAATTGAAAAACTAAATTTAATCTTTCTAGGTATAGAAAATAGATTTAATGAGAACCAAAACTTTTTTGTAGAAATCAATGTTTTATTTAAAGACGGACTAAAAACTTTTAATGGAAAAGCAGTACTAAATGATAACAATACCTTATCATTTAGGTATCTTGGCTTTACTAAAAACATGTCTTTAAAAGCTTTTCTAGACTTTATAAAAGATGAAGCTCTAAAATATAATTCTCTTGAAATGGAGTATGTTGAGAGAGGGTCTAAGATGATTGTAAATGCCAATAATAGAAGTGCTATAGTAAAGACTGAAGAACTAAAAGAAGAAATAAAAGAAAAAGAAACTGACCCAGAAACTTCTTCTTTGCTTAATAGAAATTACTATATAAAAGCAAATAAAGCTACACATTTATTGAAAATACTTGGAATTATCGGAGAAGATGGTAAAGTAAAAAATGATATGATAAGAAAATACAATCAGATAGACAGGTATATTGAGCTTTTAGATAAAGATTTTGATAAACTTGAAAATATCGAAACACCTATCAATATTATTGATATAGGCTGCGGTAAATCTTATCTTTCCTTTGCTTTAAACTATTATCTAACTGAAGTAAGAAAAATTAAAGCTAATTTTATAGGCATTGACATATCTAAAGATGTTATAGAAACATCTAAAGCAATGCAAAAAGATCTTGGATATAGAAATATGGACTTTATTGTTTCTGATATAAAAGATTTTGAGGCTACAAGATCTTTTGATATTGTAATTTCCCTACACGCCTGTGATACAGCAACAGATATAGCACTTGCTTTTGGAGTTTATAATAAGTCCTCTATAATTGTAGCTGTTCCTTGTTGTCATAGAGAAATGCTAAACACATATAGCTATGAACCCTTTAAAGAAATTATGAAGCATGGATTGCTAAAGAAAAGACTAGCTGATACATTAACAGATGGACTGAGAGCACTTCTTTTAGAAGCAAATGGATATGACGTTTCTGTTATAGAATATATATCCCCTCTTGAAACCCCAAAGAACTTAATGATTAAAGCAAGTAAAACCAATGAGATCAATAAAATATCTGAGAAAAGCGCAAGAGATTTAATTAAAGCCTTTGATATTTATCCCTCTTTTAAAGTATACTTAGATGAATACAAGTACAAAAACCAATAGGATGTGAATTTATGTTTTTTTATAATCTTGGTATGTTTGTAACAATGGTCATAATAGTTGTTCTAGCACTTATTCAAATAGGCTCTGAGGAAGAGTATCATTTAAATAGAATATATCAAAAAGAATTTAATGGAATGAGAGTATTAAATAAATTGTATTTTATATGCATAGTCCCTTGGCTATTTATACCTTTTATTAATTTATATTATTTTAAATTTCTATATATAATATTTCTGCTTTTTCTTATTTTAGCACTGGAGGATAGTTTATATGTTTACTCCTTAGTTAAAGAGAAAAACAAAGAAAAATTAATTGTTATGATAACTTTTAACATTATAATTATTGGACTTATATATATAATAAATATCCGGTTTTTAAATGGTCAAGTATTGATTAATATTATGGGCTAGTTTACTAGCTTCACTTTGTGTATGCATTGTATCCATAGAAAAGATATATTAAATATATAAATAACAAAAGGCAGCTGACTTATTGATATGCTGCCTTTTTTGTTATTTCTTATTATATTTAATTACTGAATGATTTTAGTGCATCCCTGTCTAGTATCGTTATTCTCCTGAAAGAGTTTTGTTTTATAATATTCATATCTTCATAACTAGATAGTCTTCTACTCAGGGTCTCTGGTGTAATTTGTATATGAGCTGCTAAGTCTTTTTTTGTCATATCTAGATTTACTATATTAGAACCTTTTGACAAATCAAGAAGTAAGCTTGATACTTTTTCATCAACATCTTTAAGCCCTATTGTTTCAATCAAATTTTCAGTTTCTTCTAGTCTTTTACTCATCTCTGAAAGTATTTTAATCGCAATTTTAGAGTTTTTTTCCATAAGCTCTTTTATTTTATCACTTTCTACCAAACAAATACTCGTATTTTCAATGGCTTCAGCACGCGATTTATGATCTTCTTCGTTGAAAAGAGAAAGCTCTCCGGTAAAATCACCTTTTCCTAAAATTCTAATAATCTGTTCTTTTCCATTTTTAGAAATCTTAGATATCTTTACTTTACCTTTATTAATAACAAACATTTTTTTATGATTGTCACCTTCAGTATATATAGTCTCTCCCTTTTTTAAGCTTTGGTGTGACGCTGTCATTAATACTTCAAACATCTCATCTTCATTTAATGTGCTAAAAATAGGAACATTGTGTATACAGCTTTTATGTTTTTCTACAGAATCTGGAAGTTTAGGTTTTTTTCCATTAATCTCCATAATTTAACCTCCTCTTTAAATCAAATAGTATTTTATTATACTTTTGATTTGTTATTTTACACCAATAAATTTTCTAATATTTATTTTAAAAAACCTCTCTTATATGCAGAAACTGATTTAACTTTTTCTTTGTCTTCGTTTAAAATAATATAAGGATTTCTTATCAAAACCCTTCCAAGCGATACAAGGTCCGCCCTATCATTTCCTATTATTTCCTCAGCTTCTTCTAAAGTAGTAATTAGTCCAACTGCCATTGTATCAACATTACATTTGTTTTTTATTTCTTCAGAAAATCTAACTTGATACCCTGGATAAACATCAATTTCCTGGTCTTCAACTAAACCTCCAGAGCTAACATGTATTATATCAAGGTCCTCTTTTATTAAATCAATTATCTTGATCATTTCATCAATATCAATTCCGCCCTCTTTATAGTCAGAAGCTGATATCCTTATTCCCACTGGGAAATCTTTTGGAACAACACTCTTAACAGCAGATATAACTTCCTTTATAAGCCTTACTCTGTTTTTGGTATCTCCACCATAACTATCTTTTCTTTGGTTGGTGAGTGGACTTAAAAACTCATGAAGTAAGTATCCATGTGCACCATGAATCTCAATAAATTCATAGCCTGCATCGACACTTCTCCTTGCAGAATCCTTAAATTCTTGTACAATTCTCTTTATATCTTCTATTTCCATCTCTTTAGGAACTGGATAATCTTCACTATATCTTATAGCTGAAGGCGCAACTGTAGTTAGTCCTTTAACGCTGCATTTTCTACCTGCGTGTCCCAGCTGGATAGCTGCTTTTGATCCGTATTTTTTTATAATATCTGTTATATTCTTATGACCTTTAATCTGATCATCAGACCAAATTCCAAGATCCTTATCTGTTATCATTCCTGATTTTGTAACAGCTGTTGCCTCTACTATAATAAGTCCCACTTCTCCAAGTGCCCTATTTCCATAGTGGATATTGTGAAAATCATTTGCGAGTCCATCTTCAGCCATATACATGCACATAGGTGCCATAACAATTCTATTTTTTAGTTTTAGACTTCCTAGATTGTAATCATTGAATATTTTCATATTTTCTACAATTTAAAATTGTATTTTCAACTCCCTTATAATTTAGTGTTGCCTTAATTTTACATTCTATTATAAATTATGTCTAATTTAATGTAATTTTAAATAATTCATAAGAGTTTAAATATAATATAGTATATAATATAAGTATTATTATACGAGGAGTCATACTAATGTTGTTTAATGATATTGAAGCAATGGATCCAAATATATTACTGAGCATAATTAATATGAAGTTAAGAAATGAATCTAGAAACTTTGAAGATTTATGCGCTTATTATAATTTGGATTCCGAGGAAATAAAAACCAAACTAAAACAAATAGACTATCACTACAAAAAAAATGAAAACCAATTCAAATAGTATAAAGAAAGGTTGAGTTTTAGATGAATAAAAAAACAAGTTTTTTAGGTGTTATTCTTATTTTAGCTTTAGGATTATTTCTTTTTTCTATAAGTCAAAAAGATGCTATCACCTTAAATATAATTAATTCTACTAAAGAAGAAATAAATTCTTTAGAACTTCGCTACAATGATTTATTGGTAGGAAACTTTGATTTAAAAGCAGAAAGTAAAAAACAGATGTCTGTAGAATCGTCTCTTATAAAAACTGAAGGATCTCTTTCTATTTTTTACAAAGATAAAAAAGGTAATATTCAAAAAATTGTAGCTATTGGCTATATAAGTCCTGGTCAAAAAGTTTCAAGTACAATAACTATAGTAAATATAGATGAAAACGGTATTTTGAAAATAAAATAAACTTTAAAAGTATACAGGTCTTTGTAAAGTAAAAATATATCTTGAAATTCTAAAAACCCAGAAATAATATCCTAATTTAAGATATTATTTCTGGGTTTTTTTGTATATACTAATTCTCATTTATTTTCAATTAAATAGTTTATTACATATCCAGCCATCATATAACCTGAGATTGGAGGAAGATATGACATAGAGCCAGGACTCACTTTTTTATTAGATAAACTAACACTGTTTTCTTCTAAAATAAATTCTGGTTTAATTGGTTTTTCATCTGAAGAAATTACATTAAGAGATTTAATATCTAATTTTCTAAGATCTCGTCTTATAATTTTTGCAAGAGGACACATATTAGTCTCATATATATCCATTATTTTAAGTTTTGTTGGGTCTAATTTATTTCCTGTTCCCATTGAACTAATTATTTCGATATTATTATCTTTACAATATCTTATAACTTCTACTTTGCTATTTCTAGAATCTATGGCATCCATAACAACATCTGTATCCTTAGGTATTAGTCTTTCTATATTAGAAGCATCTATAAATTCATCATAATAATTGATTTTGCAACTTTTATTTATAGATTTAGCTCTTTCAAAGGCAACTAAAACTTTAGATTTTCCTACCGAATCGTAACTTGATAAAATTTGTCTATTTAAATTGCTAATTGAAAATACATCATTATCAATTACAGTAACTTCTCCTACTCCACCTCTTACAATAGCTTCAAAAGCTGTACCTCCTACTCCACCAAGTCCTAGAATACAAACTTTGCTTTTTTTTAGTTTGTTTAAATTATCAAGTCCAATAATCATTTCAGTTCTAACAAGCTCTTCCATATAATCATTCCTTTCTACCTATAAGATGATACAATAAAATAAGAGATAATTAAACTATTATTTGAAATTTTGGAGGAAAAATGAAAAATAAACTTGGAATTATTTGTGCTATGGAAGAGGAGCTCGCTCCTTTACTTTTAAAATTACAAAAGAAAAAACAAACAAATAAAGCAAATATGATATTTTATAGTGGTAAAATCGATAATCTTGATACGGTCCTTGTAGTATCTGGAATCGGGAAAGTAAATGCATCTATATGCACTCAAATATTAATAGATGATTTTAAGATAAGTCATGTTATAAACTCTGGAGTTGCTGGAGGTGTAAAAAAAGAGATTCAGCCCTTAGATGTTGTTATTGGCACCTCTTTAATTCAGCATGATATGGATGCTACAGCTTTCGGCCATAAAGTAGGAGAAATCCCAAGACTTTCTAAAATAAATTTTGACTCAGACCCAACCCTTGTCGATCTTGCATATAAGGCATCATTAAAAAACACTTCTTACAATACATATAAAGGAATTATAGTAACAGGAGATCAATTTGTAAGTAGCAAAGATAAAGTTGAAAGTCTTTATAAAGATTTTAATGCTCTTGCCTGCGAAATGGAGGGAGCAGCTGTTGCTCAAACTGCATTTTTAAATAATATTCCATTTTTAGTAATTAGGGCTATATCTGATAATGCAAATAGTGGAGCATCTATAGATTTTATTTATTTTAAAAATAAAGCTGCTTTAAATTCTTTGAAAATTATAGAAGAGATAATATCCTTTTTATAATTTAATAGTCTAAAAAAAAGTAATACATATGAGTAAATTTTTCTCATAGTATTACTTTTTCTTTTTATAAACGATTTTAAAGATTATAAATTTTACTATACTTGTCATTTAAATACTTTAAAAAATATTTAGGTGACAAACTTTCTCCTGTTATTTTCTCAAGAAGAACCTTAGGTTCATAAATACCGCCATACTTATGTATGTGCTCATTTAGCCACTTTGTAATTAAGGCTATTTCACCTTTTTCAACAAGGTCGTAGAAATTCGGGATATCCCTTAAAATCCCTTTATAAAGAATTTGAGCGCCGTAAAGATTTCCAAGGGCATATGTTGGAAAATAACCTATAGATCCTCCAGCCCAGTGTATATCTTGAAGAACACCCTCTTTGTCATCTTTTGGGGTCACTCCAAGGTACTCTGTATACTTATCGGCCCATATTTTAGGAAGCTGATCAAAATCAACCTCTCCATTTATAAGCATTTTTTCAATTTCATATCTTATTATTATGTGAATACTATATGTAAGCTCATCTGCATCAACTCTTATAAGAGAAGGCTCAACAGCATTTACATTTTTATAAAATTCTTTTTTTGAAAACTTTTTAAACTCTGGAAAAGTATCTGTAAGGCTATCGTATATATAATTTAAAAACTCTTCACTTCTTCCTAAGATATTTTCATAAAATCTTGACTGGGACTCATGAATCCCCATTGAAACTCCGCCGCCTATATTAGTCTTTGTAATATTATCTGGAATATTTTGTTCATATATAGCATGACCAGACTCATGTATTGTAGAATAAATTGCAGTTATAGGATCTTTTTCGCTGTAAGCAGTAGTAATTCTAACATCATCATTTCCAAAATTAGTTGTAAATGGATGTACACTCTCAGAGACTATACCTCTAGTAAAATCAAATCCAAACATTCTAGCTATTTTTTTACTATATTCTCTTTGAGGCTCTACAGGAAAATCTCCGAATAAATCTTCTTTATTTAACTTAACATCACTTTTTTTGATTTTTTCAAGTAAGTCTACAAGGCCGTCTCTTAATTCTTTGAAAACCTCATCTATATCTTCTACTGTCATTCCCGGCTCATAATCATCAAGAAGAGCATCATATGGTGTATCCTCATATCCTACATAATCTGCTATTTTTTTATTGAAATCCACTATTTTTTCTAAAGTATCTTTAAATAGTTTATAATCATTTTTTTCTCTAGCATTTTCCCAAACTTTTTCCGATCCAGAAATTAAAAGGCTATATTCCATATATTCTTTCTCTGGTATTTTAGTCATAAAATCTAAAGATTTTTTTGCCTTCTTAACCATAGCTTTTTCTTTGTCATTTAATTTTTCAATATTGTGAAATAAATTTTTTACCAATTCTTTGTATTTTGAATTATTTTCCAGCTTGTAATTAAGGCCTGATAAGTAACTTAAAACTTCGGACCTTCTTTTAACACCTTTTTCAGGCATGACCGTCGACATATCAAAATGAAGTACTGATATGGCATTTCCAATTAAACTCAGTTCATCTTGATACTCTAAAAATTCTTTAATACTATTTTCAATATTATCCATAAATTACTCCTTATTTACTTTTAATCTATTATATTATCGGTTTTTAAAATACTCTTTTATTAAATCATCTCTATTTTTATTATCTTTTATTTCTAAGTCAAGAACAGATTCTGTTTCTCTACAGTATTTAGTAATTAGACATTCTCCAAGGTTTCTTGGACAGCTTCTACAAATACAGGATCTATCATTTCCATCACAGGTATCTTTATACTTAACGCAGTATCCACAGTTATGATTTATAGGCTTCCTTATCAAAGCATATCTCCCCTATATTTTTCCATTAAAGATCTCATTATTTCTGTATTAGAAGGTGGGGTAAAGGTTATAGCATTAGCACCAGCTTCTATTGTCTCTAAAATAGATTCATCTGTAGGACCACCTGTAGCTATTATAGGAAAATTCGGATATTCTTTTCTAATATTTCTAACTATTTTTGCTGTATCTTTAGCTCCTGACACATTAAATATTGTTACCCCAGCATCTATTCTAGCCTTTATATCTTCATGCTCTGAGACCACTGATACAACAATAGGTATATCAATTGTTTTTCTGACACTCTTTATTACATCATCAGTCGTTGGACTATTTAACACAACAGCCATAGCTCCTTTAAACTCTGCGTCCAAAGCTAAATTAGTTACTCTTTTTCCTGTTGTTGTTCCTCCTCCGACACCACAAAAAACTGGAACATCTGATGCCAAAATTAAACTTTGTGTAATTATAGGTTGAGGTGTAAATGGATAAACACTCATAATAGCATCAGCATTTGTGTTTTTTATAACCGCTACATCAGTAGAAAATATTAGTGATTTAATTCTTTTACCAAATATTACTATACCTGAAGCTTTTCTAATAATTTCAGGTGCTTCTATGATATGATTTCGTAAATTCGTAGTTACATATGGAATATTTTTTTTCTCTTTCATATAGTATACCTCCTTTTAGCTAACTTTTAGCTAACTTTTCTGCTACTAATATTATACTCTAAATTACTTTATATATTAGAATAAATTAATTTATTTAGAAATTATCTTTAAAAATTTTATAAAATAACCTCTATACTTTTATTTATATCAAGAGATCTTTCAGTAACAAAAGTGTCATAAGCAAAAATATCCACACCTTTTCTATAAGCTTTCTTTAATACTTCTGTAAATTTAGGATCTTTGTCTGTAGCTGGAGTAAAAGCTTTCATATTTTCCATTTGAATTAAAAACATTACTCCAGCTCCATATCCTTCAGCTTTAGCATCTATAAGCTCTTTTATATGTTTTCTTCCTCTTTCAGTAGGAGCATCTGGAAAACTCGAGATAAAATCATGCTCTAAAGTAACACCCTTTACCTCTAGAAAATACTTATCTCCTTTATCATTTTCAAGTAAAAAATCAAATCTACTACTATTATATGTTTTTTCTGATGATATCTTATTATATTCCTTAAGTTCTTTTATAAGTCCTTTTTCTAAAGCTTCACCTATCACTTTATTCGGAATTTGAGAATCAATGTTAATAAGTCTACCCTCTTTATATCCAGCGATAAGACTAAATTTTGTTTTTCTATTTGGATTATCTTCCACTCTTAAAACTACTTCAGCTCCTGGAACTAATATTTCTTTTATTCTTCCAGTGTTTGGAACATGACATTTAACTTTTTTCCCATCTAAATCTACATAGGCAATAAATCTATTAGGCCTTTCTAAAAATTTCCCTATTACAGTGTCTTTTATGAATTTCATAATTATTTCTCCTTAAATTTGTATCAAATGTATTTAAATAGTTATCCAGAAGTTATCCACACTATATGGGGATAACTTCTGGATAGCTGTGGATAATGTGCATAAACTTAACAATGTATCACCATCAAGGGAAAAGTTATCCACAAAACATGTGTTTACTCCACAGATTTTTGTTAACAACTTTATTAAAAGCGATTTTTGCATTGTCAAGGTCTTTATATATACTTTCATAGACTCATAAAAATTAAACCATATCTTTATACTATCTACAAACTCAATAATTTAAATTAAGTCTGTTATTACTATATCACAAGTCTAATAAAATAATTCTATTGACATTCTCACCTTATTCATCTATATTAATAAGATAAAGACGTTGATTAGAAACTAGTAGTTAAGAATTTTCTTTAAAGAGAGTTACTGGGTGGTGTGAGGTAATTTGAAAATCTTAGTGAATACATTCTAGTAGTTGCTTACCGAAGATATATTAGTAGGATAAGTCGGGTTCACCCGTTATTGTGATAAAGTATAATTTGTACTTGATAAGGTTAAAATTTGTAAAAATTTTAATAATTTAAGGTGGTAACGCGATATATTCGCCCTTTGCATTATTTATGCAAGGGGCGTTTTTTTATTTTATTTAAAAGGGAGATGATTCTATGGAAAGTGACTATGACTATTTTAAATCTAGCATTCTATCAAATTTAAAAAGCAAAAAAATTTTGGAGGTATATTTATGTCAAAAGTTAAATTTTCAAATGGTGATTCCTTCCCTTTAGAAATGCACAAGGTGTGTATTGTTCAAAAATTAAATCTACCCAATGTAGATGAAAGACTTAAAAATATTAAAATTGCAGGTAATAACACATTCTTACTCAATAATAGAGATGTGTTTTTAGATATGCTTACAGATAGCGGAGTAAATGCAATGAGTGATCTTCAGCAGTCTGCTATGTTAAGATCTGATGATAGCTATGCTGGTAGTGAAAGCTTCACAAGGCTTGCTGCTGCTATAGAGAAACTTTTCTTTAAAAAACATTTTTTACCAGCTCACCAAGGAAGAGCCTGTGAAAATATTATATGCAAGAGCCTTGTAAAAGAAGGATCTGTCATTCCAATGAACTACCATTTTACAACTACAAAAGCTCATATCGAGCTTAATGGTGGGAGCATTAGAGAACTAATAATAGATGAGGGAATTAAAGTAAATTCTACATTCCCTTTTAAAGGAAACATGGACTTAGATAAATTAAGACAAACTATAATAGAAGTAGGTCCGGAAAATATTCCATTTGTTAGAATGGAAGCTGGAACAAATTTAATCGGAGGACAGCCATTTTCATTAAATAACCTCCAAAATGTTAAATCTATTTGCGAAGAATTTGGATTAATTTTAGTTTTAGATGCTAGCCTCCTTGCAGATAATTTATATTTTATTAAAATAAGAGAAGAAGAGTTTAAGAACTTTTCTATAAAAGATATAACAAAAGAGATTTCAGATAATACAGATCTAATATACTTCTCAGCCCGTAAGCTTGGATTTGCAAGAGGCGGAGGAATAATGACTAATAGTTTTGAGCTCTATGATGGAATGAAAGAACTTGTTACACTATATGAAGGTTTTTTAACCTATGGTGGCATGTCTGTTAAAGAGATGGAAGCTATAGCTATAGGACTTGAGGAAACTATGGAGGAAGATGTAATCAGTCAAGCCCCTAAGTTCATTGAGTATATGTCAAATGAACTTATAAAAAGAGGAGTACCTGTAGTAACGCCTCCTGGCGGCTTAGGGTGTCATTTAAACGCCATGGAGTTTGTGTCACATATACCTCAAGAAAAGTATCCAGCAGGGGCTTTAGCTGCTGCACTATATATCGTTAGCGGTATTAGAGGTATGGAAAGAGGAACTGTATCTGAAGAAAGAGATGAAAATGGAAATGATGTTCTATCTAATGTAGAGCTTTTAAGGCTTGCTCTTCCAAGAAGAGTATTTACTCTCTCACAAATCAACTATGCAATAGATAGAATTTCATGGCTTTTTGATAATAGAGATTTAATCGGCGGGCTAAAGTTTACTGAAGAGCCAAGTAAGCTTAGATTCTTCTTTGGAAAACTTAAAGAAACAGAGCCTTGGCAGGAAAATTTAAAAAATAAATTTAAAGAAGATTTTAAAGATAGCCTTTAGAAAACAAAAATCAGCTACTAATAATTAGTAGCTGATTTTTTATGGTGACCCCTAGGAGAATCGAACTCCTGACTCTAGCGTGAGAGGCTAGTGTCTTAACCGCTTGACCAAGGGGCCATATTCAATAACTAAACTATAATAACATTATATAAAAGAATAGTCAATAGCAAAAACTTTCAATTATATTATCTAGCAATTCTTGTTTCAAGTCTATATCCAATTACTGAATCACTTACAAATAATTTTCAAGCTTTATCTTTACTATCACTCAATAAACATTAGTCAAGATCTAATCTTTTAACTATAGATCTAAAAGTTTTGAAAATTTATTAGATGTTTCTTCACTAGTTAATGAGGTTAGTTCATCCATAAAATCTAGCGTATTTTTTATTTTTTTCCTATGGATATTTTTTAATAACTCTTTAAACCTTTCTGCTCCGATCATAATTTGTAATTGATGAAGTAAAACTGCGCCTTTTGCATATAGAACATTAAATGCATTTTGATCACTTCTATCGATTCCTCTTATAGCTGGTAAATTTAAAGTTTTTTCTTTGTATAAATTAATTAATCTCAAAAATTCTTTTTCACCATAAAATTCTCTTGTTGCCATTAAAG
>JAAZDF010000179.1 GCA_012512905.1 Clostridium sp. | reverse complement strand
TAGTAGAATTAATAGCTGAAGGAGGAATGTCGAGAGTTTATAAAGCTAGAGACACGAATCTTAATAGATTTGATGCTATTAAAGTTTTGAATGAAGAGTTTGCAAAAGATGAGGATATACTCGAAAGATTTAAAAAAGAAGCCAATGCAGTTGCTTTTTTATCCCATCCAAACATTGTAAATATTTACAATGTAGGTAGTGAAGACAATCTTAATTATATTGTGATGGAGTATGTAAAGGGAAAAACTCTTAAGGATGTAATTAAAAGAAATGGACCTTTACCTAATGAAGAAATAATGAGTTATTCTTTTCAAATAGCAAGAGCTCTAGAGCATGCTCATAAGAATAACATAATACATAGAGATATTAAACCACAAAATATATTGCTTACAGAGGATAAACTTGTTAAAGTAACTGATTTTGGAATTGCAAAACATTCAGATTCTGCAACTATAACTAATTCAGGAAAAATAATAGGTTCTGCTCATTATTTTTCACCAGAGCAAGCTAGGGGTAACCTTACAGATGGTAGATCTGATATATATTCACTTGGAATTACAATGTATGAATTAGCTACAGGAAAAGTACCTTTTGATGCAGATAGTCCTATAACTATTGCTTTGAAACATATGCAAGAAGAAATCCCATCAGCAAAACGAATAAACCCGAATTTAGATGATGATATAGTAAAAATTATAGAGAAATGTACTGAGAAAAATCCAATAGATCGTTATCAAAAAGTTGAAGATCTTGTAGTAGATCTTAGAGCTGTTATGTCAGGAACAAAACTTGTTAATGCATCAGATTTATCAGACGATGATTCTAAAACTCAAGTTATGAGTACAATTATACCTGATGAATTTGGTGAAGACTTGGCTGAGGATGACTATATTTATGACTCCAATGAACCTGATAATAAAAAGAGAAAATATCTAATAGCTGGACTTGTAGTTATTTTACTTGTGGGATTAGGTGCCTTTGTTGGAACTAAAGTATTCAATTTTAGAGATAGTAATATTTCAGCAGAAGAAGAGTTTGAATTAATTAGTATAGAAGGTTTATTAAAAGATGAAGCTGAAGAAAGACTAAGAGAAGCAGGCCTTAAAATGGAAATTCAAGGAACAGAGAAATCAGAACTTCCAGTTGATACTGTGATTAGAACTACGCCTGAGCCAGGAACAAAAGTAAAAAAAGATATGGTAATTGGAGTTGTTTTAAGTGAAGGTGAAGAAACTTCATTAGTTCCAGACCTTAGAGGTAAAACAAAAGAAGAAGCAGAAGCGCTTCTTGAAAGATATGGATTTATACTTTTAGATGTAAAAGAAGAAAACAACGAATCAATTCCTTCTGGACTAGTAATAGGTCAGGATCCTTTAGTTAATACAGAGCTTAAGGAAGGAGAAGGGGTTAGTATAATCATTTCAAAAGGCGCAGAGGTGAAACTATCTACTGTTCCAAGTGTCATAAATAAAACATTAAGAGAGGCAGAGGCTGTACTTAACTCAAGTGGGCTTTTAGTTGGAAATGTTCAAATTGAAGAAACTGGTAATCGAAATG
>JAAZDF010000024.1 GCA_012512905.1 Clostridium sp. | reverse complement strand
TTTTTACTTTCATTGCTTTTAGTATTTCTTCATTTACTATTTCTTCAATTTCATAAATAGTATCTGGAGACAATTTTTCCATATGGTTAAAGTCAAATCTAAGCCTATCTTCTAATACAATCGAACCAGCTTGATTAACATGATCTCCCAGTACTTCTTTCAAAGCTTTATGGAGAATATGAGTTGCTGTATGATTTTTCTCAATACTTCTTCTTCTTTTCTTATCAACTTTTAACTCTACATTTTTAAGTTTTATTTCGCCTTCAAGGACTTCAATTATGTGAATTATGTTTCCATTTCTATTTACCTGAGTATCAAGTACTCTTGCTATAGAGTCGCCCTGTACAATATATCCAGTGTCCCCAACTTGTCCGCCTCTTTCGGCGTAAAAAGGTGTCTTTTTTGTTTGCAGATATCCTTTTTCCCCTTTTGAAAGTGACTCTACAAGAGAACTATCATCGGATAAGGCTAAAACTCTTGATTTATAATTAAGTTTTTTATAGCCGGTAAATTCTGTTTCAAAATAGTCTTCAATTAAATCTATACCCTTTAAGGATCCACCACTGTAGTTACTTTCTTTTCTAGCACTTCTTGCTCTTTCTCTTTGTTTTTCCATTTCTTCTTTGAAACTTTCAATATCAAGAGAGATGTTTTTCTCATCAAGTATTTCTTTTGTAAGTTCTACTGGAAATCCATAGGTATCGTAAAGCATAAATGCATTTTTACCGCTAAAAATGTTGTCTTCTGTTTTCCTTAAAAAATCAAAAAGCATTTCTAGGCCGGAATCTATTGTTTCAGAAAACCTTTTTTCTTCAAGTTCTACTATCTTTTTAATATAGTCTCTTCTTTCATAAAGATCTTGGTATGGGTCCTTGTAGTCTTCAATTACCTTATCAATTACTTTGTTTAAGAATAATACTTTTACCCCTAAAACACGTCCATGTCTTGATGCACGTCTTATAAGTCTCCTAAGTACATATCCTCTTCCTTCATTTGATGGTAGAACTCCATCTCCAATTAAAAAAGCAATACCCTTACTATGGTCTGCAATTATTCTAATAGAAATATCTTCTTCACTATTTTCGCCATAAGTTTTACCAGTTATCTTTTCAACTTCTTCTATTATATCTTTTGCAAGATCAATTTCAAAAATTGAATCTACTCCCTGCATTATTGTAGACATTCTCTCAAGTCCCATTCCTGTGTCTATACTTGGGTGTTCAAGAGGATTATAATTACCTTCTTCATCTTTATCAAACTGAGTGAAAACAAGATTCCAAAACTCTGTCATTTTATCATCATCACTTGCTTTAACAAAGTCCTCTGCAGTTTTTATTGGAGTATCTCCTTTATAATAATGGATTTCAGATGAAGGTCCACAAGGGCCAACTCCTATTTCCCAAAAATTGTCTTCTTTTCCAAGCCTGAATATCTTTTTTGGATCCATATCAGTTTTTTTAGTCCATATATCAAAAGCCTCATCATCTTCTTTATATATAGTCACAAAAAGATTCTCTTTATCTATTTTAAGTACCTCAGTTACGAATTCCCATGACCAAGGTATTATTTCTTCTTTAAAATAATCACCAAAAGAAAAGTTACCAAGCATCTCAAAAAATGTTGCATGTCTCTTTGTTATGCCCACATTGTCTATATCGCCTGTTCTGATGCACTTTTGGCATGTTGCCATCCTTTTGTTAGGAGGAGTTTTAACTCCTGTAAAATACGGTTTTAAGGGTACCATCCCTGCATTTATCAAAAGTACAGAATCATCATCTTTTGGCACTAGAGGATAACTATCTACTACTAGATGACCTTTCTCTTCAAAAAACTTTAAATATTTTTCTCTTATTTGTTTTGTACTTA
Organism: Clostridium sp.; assembly: GCA_012512905.1. Lineage (GTDB taxonomy): Bacteria > Bacillota > Clostridia > Clostridiales > Clostridiaceae > JAAZDF01. The sequence continues at coordinate 1,306 of JAAZDF010000024.1, read as the reverse complement.
AATTCTCCATCATAAATTTCCTCCTAAATATTTACTTGTAAACCCATCCGTTAAGATTTACAAAATAAAAAAGCCCCCATCCCAGTAAAGGGACGAAAGCTAACTTCCGCGGTACCACCCTAATTATAAACAGAAAAACTCCATTTATCTCTTTACTTTCTAAGCTCCAAGGTAGCTTCACTAAAGTTTTTCAAAAGTTTTCACCAACCACTTTCTCTCTACTAGATAAAACCTTTAATTACTAGTCCTCTTCCCAGCTTTTACATATTACTTTATAAGTATAATTTCTTTACTAATATATGTCAATACACAAATTCTTATAACATCAAGTATAACTTAATTTGATTAAACTTTGGTTAAATAAAATCATATGTTTAGTTTTTATCTCTGCTTTAATGCTACTTTCTCTCCATTTATTATAATACTATCTATTGGACTTTTTTGCATCTCTCTATAATCATCTAACATGTCCTGTAAAGTTATAGATTCCATAACTTCTTCTACAGAAAATTTGATTTTTTGCCAAAGGGTTCTAGTTGCACAAAGATCTATGTTGGAACATTCTTCTGTTTCAAGACATTCAGATAAAAATATTGGTCCTTCTAAAATATTTATAACCTCAAGTACTGTAATATCTTTTGGATCTCTATTTAAAAAATATCCACCTTGTGCTCCTCTTACACTTCTTATAATTCCTTCTCTTCTTAAAGGTGCAAAAAGCTGCTCTAGATAATATTCTGATATATCTTGTCTTTTGGAAATTGTTTTTATAGAAGTAGGTTCATCGCCTTGGTGAACCGCAAGATCTAGCATTGCCTTAACTCCATATCTTCCTTTTGTTGATAATTTCAATCTATACACCTCCATGAATAACAATTTGAGTTTAACAATTCCGAGTAAATTTGTCAACTTTATTTTTTCTCTTCTTTTATAGCTTTCCAGTAATTTAAAGTTGCTTTTTCATACTTATTTTCACCATGTTTATAAAATACTTTTCCCTCTAACTCTTTTGGCATATAAATTGCCTCCACATAGTTATTTTTGTAATTATGTGGATACCTATAGGATCCTTTTCTGTCAAAGCTTTTAGCACCACTATAGTGAGCATCTTTCAAATAATCTGGAATCTCAAGATTTGTTCCTTTTTCTACTGCACTATTTGCACTGTCGATTGCTGTGATAACAGAATTTGACTTAGGGCAAGTTGCAAGAAAGATAACAGCCTCAGCAAGGGGTATTCTAGCTTCAGGTAGACCTATTTGAAGAGCTGAGTCTGTAAGGGCTTTAACTATCATACTCGCCTGAG
>JAAZDF010000178.1 GCA_012512905.1 Clostridium sp. | reverse complement strand
TATATTTTACAGCTAAAATAACTTTTCTCTAGGTAAATTATCTTGCCCATAAATTTAATTTCAACTTAAAGTTAAGTTAATAATTTTGTTGTATTATGGGTATATAATGTAACTATCTGAAATTATTATATAAGAGGTGATTAAATGAAAGTAACATTTGCAGGAAAAAGAGTTCATTTATTTGGAGAACAGTTAAAAGTTGGTGACAAACTAGAAGATTTTACATTAACTGATTCTAAATTGAGTGATGTGGACAGTAGTGATCTAAAGGGTAAAAAGGTATTCTTAACTTTACCTTCTGTTGATACTTCTGTGTGTTCACTCGAGCTACTAACCTTTAATGATAAGCTAGCAGAAAAGTCAACAATCGATTTTTACGGCGTATCATTAGACTTACCTTTTGCTCAACAAAGATGGGTCAAGCAAAATGCTGGAGACTATATTACAATGCTATCTGACCACAAATTTAGAGTCTTTGGTGAAGTAACAGGAACATATATAGAAGAACTAGCAATTCTTGCTAGAGCTGTTTTTGTGGTAGATGAATCTAACACAGTGCTTTATGTAGAATATGTACCTGAGGTATCAGATGAACCAGATTATGATAAATTATTTGAGTTTATCCAAACATTATAATAATTAAATAGAGTTTATTTAAAAAGAGCAAGATTTTACTTGCTCTTTTTTCTAGTTATTCAGATAATAAAATATATCTTCTTGAATTTTATCTAGGTAAATCTCTATCAAATATAAAGATGCAATATTTACAGCCGTATAGTCATGCTCCGTTTTTCCAAAATACATGTTTTCACTACTAAACATTACATAAATATCTTTTATTTCTTTTAAATCTTTTTCTGTTTGTTCTGTTTTTTCAGTATAAATATCTTTATTTTCATTGTAAAAATCTAATATAAAATCTTTATCTTTTTTTGAAAGAATAAACTTTATTTCAATATTTTTTTCTTTAAAGTTATAATCTTCTATTTTGTACTCAATATTTAGGCTATTTAATAAATCAATAATATTTTCTTTGTTTTTATCAGTGCTAATCATTTTTATTTAATCCCTCGTATTCAAATATAGCAAAATTTATTTTTTTACCAAAAGAGATAAATTTCTCTTCATATTCTGTCTGTATATTTTCTTCAAAATTACTTTGCGTTAAATTGTAAGTTTTATATAATTCATTAAATCCTTCATTTTCAAAATATTCTAGAGAGTCATTAAAAAGATCTAAGTCGTCAGTTTTAAACCAGACTTCAGAACCTTTTTTTATAAATCCCTTGTATTTTTTTATAAATCTTGGATGAGTAAGCCTTCTTTTATTATGGGCTGCTTTAGGCCATGGATTACAAAAATTTATATAAACTCTTGAAATTTCATCTGTCCCAAAAATATTGTCAACCCCTTCTATAAAGGTTGGTATAAGCCTTACATTATCACTTTCTACTTGGTTTACTTTTCGAAGGGCATATACTAATACCTCATCTTTTAAGTCAATTCCTATATAATTCACCTGTTTATTTTCTGTAGATAAAGAGCTTATAAATTGTCCTTTACCAGAACCAAGCTCTAGATGTATTGGATTATTATTTTTAAATTCATACTTCCATTTATCTTTAAAATTTTCTGGCTTAAATATAACTTTGCTATCTTGTTGCATCTCTGGTCTAGCCCACCATTTCTTTCTAAGTCTCATATAATATTCTAATCCTCCCTAATTTACTTTCCTAGAGAATTATACATTAATTCTCTAGGAAATTCATTAGTTTTTAAAGATTAGAGTTTTCAATTATATTTTTCATAAGCTGGGCAGATGCTTTAAAAGTTCTAAGCTCTTCAGCACTAAGTTTTACCTCAATAGGTCTCACAAGACCTGTCTTACCGACTATGCTTGGCACACCTATGTAAATATCTTCTTCACCGAACTCTCCTTCAAGTAAAGTAGAAACTGTTAGAAGTGACTTCTCATCTCTTATAATAGCCTCACATATTCTTCTTACTGCTACGGAAATCCCATAATTTGTATATCCCTTAGTATTTATCATCTCATTAGCCGCATTCTTTACGCCAAGAGGTATATACTCTTTGAATGCGAAGTCGCATTTTTCTTTTTTCACTATCTTGCAATAATCATCAATATTCATGCCCGCAATATTAGTAAGAGACCAAGCAACAATTTCAGAGTCTCCATGTTCTCCAATTATATATCCATGGATACTTCTCGCATCTATATTGAAATATTCAGCAAGGGCAGATCGCAGCCTTGAAGTATCTAAAACTGTTCCAGAACCAATGACTCTTTCTTTTGGAAAACCAGATATCTTGTATGTTATGTAAGACAAAATATCTACAGGATTAGAGACAACTAAAATTATAGAATTAGGGCTGTACTCAACTATCTTTGGAACTATAGCTTTAAATATTGAAACATTTTTATTAACAAGATCAAGTCTTGTTTCTCCTGGTTTTTGAGCTGCACCCGCAGTTATTATAACAATATCGGAATCCAATGTATCTTTATAGTCACCTGCAACTATATTTACCGGTTTTACAAATGCTGCGCCATGCGATATATCCATAGACTCTCCAAGAGCCTTATCTTTATCTAAATCAACAATGACAATTTCTTCAGCAAGGCCTGCTAGCATAAGAGTATAAGCAATAGCTGATCCTACATAACCTGCTCCAATAACTGAAATTTTTACATTTTTAGTTTTCATATAAGCCCTCCATTTCCTTTATTTCATCATACAATAATTATATGAACTTATTTTAAAATAACTATTGTTTTTCTAATTTATGTTAATATATACTTGTAAGGAATTCTTAAGGAGGATTACTATGGATATTGATATAATCGGTTTTCCTGTTTATTATGGATCTAGTTTTCGCGGTGTAGAAAATGGTCCAAATAAACTTAGAGAATCAGGTTTAATAGAAATTTTCGAACAAAAATCATTAAAAGTTCATGATAAAGGAAATATAAAAGTAAACAAAATAGATGAAAATTTAAATAAAAATCCACATATTCATATGAAACATAAAGAAGAAGTCTTTGATGCTTCTAAAAAACTTTCCAGTAAGGTTTATAAGTCGATTAAAAAAAAGAGACTACCCTTTGTGGTAGGTGGTGACCACTCTCTTGCTATAGGGTCTATTGCAGGGGTTAGCAGGGCCTTAGGAGAGGATGTAGCTGTAATCTGGATAGATGCTCACTCTGATATAAATACCCCTGAAACATCACCTTCTGGCAATATTCACGGGATGCCTCTTGCAGTATCTCTTGGAATTGGAGATCACGATTTAATCAATATTAATAATATAGCTCCCAAAATCAAATCTGAAAATATATATATCCTCGGACTTAGGAGCATTGACCCTGGGGAAAAAACTATTTTAAATAAATTAAATATTAAATCTTGGACAAGTGAGACTATTCATAGAAGAGGAATGGGAGCTGTAATATCAGAGCTTTTAAGCGACCTTTCTTCTAAGGATATAAAATCTATCCATATTTCCTATGATATAGATTCCCTTGATAAATCTATAGTACCTGGAACTGGGACTCCTGTTGATAGTGGTCTATTTTTGGATGAAAGTAGCAATTTGATAAAAGCCATTATAAAAACAGGTCTTGTTAAAAGTATAGACTTCGCTGAATATAATCCAGATTTAGACATAGATAATATTACTTTAAATTCTATAAAAGCTATTCTAAATGTTTTTGCTACCGAAATTTCACGTTTAAATCTTTAACATTTTTGCTTGGCTTGATCTTAGGAGCTTTTAATAGTAATTATTATCAATTTAACTTGAAACTATTCCTTCGTTAACCTATAATTTAGATAGATTAATTTTTTTAGTCAAATATGAAAATAGGAGGAAATTAATATGAAAAATTATATATGTACAGTTTGTGGATACGTATACGAACCTGCTCTAGGCGATCCAGATAATGGAGTTGAACCAGGAACAAGTTTTGATGATATTCCAGATGATTGGGTTTGTCCACTATGCGGAGTAGGCAAAGATTTATTTGAGGTAGAAGACTAAATATTAGCTTTATAGATTAATTAAAACTAATATTTATACTAATAAAATAATCCCTTTAAACTTTAATTAGTTTAAAGGGATTATTTGTTTATATATTTATATCAATTATTATTTTAATTTAAGCTTTATTGATAATGAAGCTTTCCTTTTCCTCTTCGTCTTTGAAAAAGTCCTCACCAAGTTCTTCTAGTAAAATTTCAGTTAGCTCCTGGGTCTTTTCTCTACTCATAGGATCTACGCCTTCAAGTTTATATTTTATATTCATAGTTTCATACTTATTCTCACCAAGAGTATGGTAAGGTAAAAGTTCAACTTTTTCTACATTTCTATATGTTTTAATCTTTTTAGCTAATGACTTTATATGCTCCTTTGTATCTGTTATACCTGGAACTACAACGTGTCTCACCCAAAGAGGTGTATTTGTTTTTAAAACTTCATCTAAAAACTTATTAGCTTCGTTATCTTTCTGTCCAGTTACAAATAGGTACTGCTTAGAGTCTTCATGTTTTAAATCAAATATAACAAGGTCTGTATATCTTAATATTTCATCATAGTCTCCAAAGCCATGTCCTGATGTATCTAAAGTTGTATGAATACCATTTGCTTTTGAAAGCTTTAAGCAATCAACTAAAAACTCTGGTTGTAGTAAAGGCTCTCCACCTGAGAAAGTAACTCCACCACCTGATTTTGAAAAATAAGGTTTATACCTTTTAACTTTTTTTATTAGGTCTGAAGATTCTACTAAGTCTCCTCCACCCATTTGCCAAGTATCTGGGTTATGACAATAAAGGCACCTAAGTTTACACCCTTGCAGAAAAACAACTGTTCTTATTCCAGGTCCATCAACAAGACCCATACTTTCAATTGAATGAATTCTTCCTTTCAAATCTCTCACCTCTTAATTTATTTACTCTTTTTCTATAATTTAATTACATAGTTTCGTGGAATGTTCTTGATATAACTTCCATTTGTTGGTCTTTTGATAATCTATTGAAATTAACTGCATATCCTGAAACTCTTATCGTTAATGTTGGATACTTTTCTGGATTTTCCATTGCATCTTCAAGTTTTTCTCTATTTAGTACATTAACATTTAAATGATGTCCATCTTGGATAAAATATCCATCAAGTACTGCAGATAAATTATTTATTCTTTCTTGTTCTTCTTTACCTAAAGCATCAGGTACTACTGAGAATGTATTTGATACTCCGTCTTCACATACATCACAGTATGGAATTTTAGCTACTGAATTAAGTGATGCTAAAGCTCCTTCTATATCTCTACCGTGCATTGGGTTTGCTCCTGGTGCAAATGCTTCTCCTGCTTTTCTTCCATCAGGTGTTGAACCAGTCTTTTTACCGTATACTACGTTAGATGTAATAGTTAATACTGAAAGTGTGTGCTTTGACTCTCTATAAGTTTCATGTTTTTTAAGTTCATTTGAGAATCTTTCAACAAGCTCAACTGCAATATCATCAACTTTATCATCGTCATTTCCATATTTAGGGAAATCACCTTCAATTATAAAGTCTTTTGTTATTCCATTTTCATCTCTTTCTACCTTGACATCAGCATATTTTATAGCTGATAGTGAGTCTGCTGCAACACTTAGTCCTGCAACTCCAAAAGCCATAAGTCTTTCAACTTCAGAGTCATGAAGACCCATTTGTCCAGCTTCGTATGCATACTTATCATGCATATAGTGAATTATGTTCATTGTGTCTACATAAAGCTCTGCAACATATTCAAGTACTTTATTGTAATTTTCAACTACATCTTCGTAAACTAACTTATCTCCATCTAACTCTTTTAAATCTTTGATAACAACTTTTCCTGATTCTTCATCCCTACCACCATTTAAAGCGTAAAGTAATGATTTACCAAGGTTACATCTTGCACCAAAGAACTGCATCTGTTTTCCTACTTCCATTGCAGATACGCAGCAAGCAATTGCATAGTCGTCTCCATATGATTTTCTCATTAAATCGTCATTCTCATATTGGATAGAATCTGTTTCTATAGACATTTCAGCACAGAACTTTTTAAAGTTCTCTGGAAGATCTTGTGACCATAAAATTGTCATATTTGGCTCTGGAGCTGTTCCTAAGTTAATTAATGTGTGTAAGAATCTAAATGAATTTTTAGTAACCAGCGGTCTACCGTCCAGTCCTACTCCACCTATTACTTCTGTTACCCACGTTGGATCTCCTGCAAATAAATCATCATAGTCAGGAGTTCTAAGGTGTCTTACTAGTCTTAACTTAATAACAAACTGATCTATTATCTCTTGAGCTTCTTTTTCTGTAATAACATTATTATCTATATCTCTTTGTATGTATATATCAAGGAATGTACTTGTTCTTCCAAGAGACATAGCAGCTCCATTATTTTCCTTTACAGCAGCTAAGTATGCAAAATAAACAAATTGTACAGCTTCTACAGCATTTTTAGCTGGTTGTGAAATATCAAAACCATATTTATTAGCCATCTCTTTCATTTCAGAAAGGGCAACTATTTGCTCATTAATTTCTTCTCTTAACCTTATTGTTTTTTCATTCATTGGTCCATTTATATTTAAAAGATCTTCTTTTTTAACTTCAATAAGTTTATCTATTCCATATAATGCTACTCTTCTATAGTCTCCTATTATTCTTCCTCTACCATAAGCATCTGGAAGTCCTGTAATAAGTCCTGAGCTTCTTGCAGCTCTCATTTCTGGAGTATAAGCATCGAATACACCTTCATTATGTGTTTTTCTATATTTCGGGAATTCTTTCATTATTGAATCTGAAGCTTTAAAACCATAAGCATCGAGAGATTGCTCTACCATTCTAAATCCACCATAAGGATTTATAATTCTTTTAAGTGGAGCATCAGTTTGAAGTCCTACTATAGTTTCATTATCCTTGTCAATATATCCTGCTTCAAAATTATTTATTCCTGCAACAGCATTTCTTTCTATATCAAGTACACCCTTTTTAATTTCTTCTAATATAAGTGAACTTGATTTTTCCCATACAGCTTTTGTTTTATCTGTAATGCCTTCTAAAAACTCTGCATCACCTTCATATAATGTAAAGTTCTTTTGTATAAAGTCTCTAACATCTATTTCATTGTTCCAGTTTCCTTCTTTAAATCCATTCCATGCCTTTTGCATTTCATAACCTCCAAATTTATATTTTATAACAAAGCAGCTTTTAACTAGCTATCTGTTTTTCTTTCAATTTCATTATACTACAGATTATATTGTTTGTTAAGTGTAAAATTATTG
>JAAZDF010000177.1 GCA_012512905.1 Clostridium sp. | reverse complement strand
TGGGAAATACCTAATTTAACAGTTTTAGAAGGAGAAGGGGTGAGAGGTTTGCCTTTGTATATAATCTCTCCAGAACTAGGTTTTTCAAGACCTGATATAGTTCTGAGTGTGGTAGATTTACCAGCACCGTTAGCACCTATAAGGGTAACAATTTCTCCTTTTTCTATCTTCAGATCTATTCCTTTTAGTGCATGAATAGCTCCATAGTGTACATTTAAATTTTTGAGTTCTAACATGTGGTTATTCACCTCCAAGATAGGCTTTTATCACTTCACTGTTATTTTGAACATCAAAAGGACTACCACTAGCTATTAAATTACCATAATTAAAAACAAAAACTTTATTACAAATATCCATAACAAGAGACATATCATGCTCAATTAGTATAATTGTAAGATCAAATTCTTTTCGAACCCATTGGATTAGCTCTTTAAGTTCTATAGTTTCATTTACGTTCATCCCAGCAGCAGGCTCATCTAAAAGAAGTAGCTTAGGTTTAGCTGCCAAGGCCCTAGCTATTTCAAGCTTTCTTTGATCTCCATAAGATAAATTCAATGCAAGTTCATCTTTTTTATCATATAAATTAAATATCTTTAAAAGTTTTGTAACATCTTCATTAGCCTTTTCTTCATCTTTATAATAAGATGGAAGTCTAAATAGGGAAGGTAGTACTCCGGTTTCTAAATTGTTATGATATCCTAGTAGAACATTATCAAAAACATTCATTTTTTTGAAAAGTCTAATATTTTGAAAAGTTCTAGATACACCATATTCAGCCATTTTATGAGCTTTGAAATTTTTGGAACTAATATCCTCATCAAAATGGTAGGTAATATCTCCAGAGCAAGGAATATAGATTCCAGTTAGTAAATTAAAAAATGTAGTTTTTCCTGCACCATTTGGACCTATAAGGCCAATTATTTCACCCTTATCTACAGACATATTTACATCAGTAACTGCTTTAATACCACCAAAAGATTTATATAAATTATTTATTTCGACTAATTTCATTCCTTAACACCTCTTTTTTTGAATAATTTGATATCAGTATCGCCTAAAAGTCCAGAAGGTCTGTAAACCATTATTAAAAATAATATTAAAGAATATACAACCATTCTAAGTTCTGGAATTCCTTGTAAAAATAATGAAATAAGAGATAAAATAATAGCACCAAGTACCGATCCTGTAATACTTCCTAGGCCTCCAAATACTACAATTACAAGAATATCAACTGATTTCATAAATCCGAATGAGTCTGGTTTTATAAAATGGAAAAAATGGGCATATAATGCACCAGCGATTCCTGCAAAGACAGCACCTATTGTAAATACTAAAACTTTATAAAAAGTTGTGTTTACTCCCATAGATTCTGCTGCAATTTCATCTTCTCTTATAGAAATGCAGGCCCTACCACTAGAGGATTTTACAAAGTTTCTTATAATTAAAATTGTGGCTACCACAAAAAAGTACAGCCAAGACCAAGTTGTATATCTTGGAATATCATTAAGTCCCATAGCACCACCTACGTAATCATTATTAAAAAGTAAGATTTTAATAATTTCTCCAAATCCTAGAGTTGCAATAGCAAGGTAGTCTCCTCTTAGTCTTAATGTTGGAATTCCGATTATAATTCCAGCTATAGCAGCAAAGACCGCTGCACCTAAAAGACCAACAATAAAAGGAAATCCAAGTTTTGCAGTTAGTATTGCTGATGAGTAGGCACCAACTGACATAAATGCTGCATGTCCTAAAGAAAATTGTCCTGTAAAGCCGGTTATTAAGTTAAGGCTTACAGCAAGTATTATATTTATTCCTATAATGACTATATTTAAATATGCATAAGAATCTATTATATCAAGTCGAATTAACAAACCTACTATTAAATAAATAGATAATATAGCCACTAAGGTGAATATATTTTTCTTTTTTAAAAGTTTCATATCTTAACCTCCATGTCTATACTTTCTCCTTCTCGTCAATTCCAAGTAATCCGTTAGGTTTTATTAAAAGTACAATAATAAGTATTGCAAATGAAACTGCATCTTTGTATAAAGAGCCCCCAAGAGAACTTACAATTGTTTCTGTCATACCTAAAAACATTCCACCAAACATTGCACCAGGAATTACACCTATTCCACCTATTACAGCTGCAACGAAGGCTTTTAGACCTGGAGTTACTCCCATAAGTGGATTGATAGAATTGTAATAAGCACCAACAAGTACGCCAGCTGCTCCAGCTAAAGCAGATCCTAGAGCAAAGGTATAAGATATTGTTTTATTAATATCTATTCCCATAAGCTTTGCTGCATCACTATCTATAGAAACGGCCCTCATTGCTTTTCCTACTTTGGTTTTATGAATTACATACTGCAGTAAAAGCATAAGTGCTACAGTAGTTAAAATTATATATACATTTCTCATATCAAGTATGAGGCTTCCCTCAAAAAAACTAATCTGTTTACTAGGAAGTACATTCGGAAATGTTCTAGTAGCAGGAGAAACAAAATACATCATTCCGTACTGCAAAAAAAGCGACACACTAATTGCAGTTATTAAAGCCGCAATTCTCGTCGAATTTCTAACTGGTTTATAAGCTATTTTTTCAATAATTACCCCTAAAAGTCCACATGCTATCATGGAAATAATAAGTGAGGGGAAAAAACCTAAGTGAAGAAATGTTGTTAATGCATATCCAGCATAAGCTCCTATCATATACACCTCACCATGAGCAAAATTTATAAGTTTAATAATTCCATATACCATCGTATAACCTAAAGCAAGTAATGCATAAATGCTGCCAAGTGAAAGGCCATTGATTAGCTGCTGTATTATTTGATTCATTTTAACACCCCCATTTATATTTAAGATGCATTTAGATTTGTGCCAAATGCATCTTATTTTATTTTTTTTAAGGTTCTAATTTTTTAAGGAAAGTAGGTACACCATCAACTACCTCAAGTATTGTTACTGCTTTAACAGGGTTATGGTTTTCGTCTATGGAAAGTGTTCCTGTTATTGCTTTAAAGTTTTCTGTTGCTGCAATAGCGTCCTTTATTTTCTCTCTATCTTCAGAACCTGCTCTATCAATTGCATCTACCAAGAAATATGCAAGATCATATCCTAAAGCGTTAAAAGCATCAGCTTCTGTATTATATTTCCCTTTGAAAGCTTCTCTAAAATCTACTATTTCAGATGCTGTATCCATTGATGAATAATGATTTGTATAATAAACATCATTTAAGTTTTCAGTTCCAGCTATTTCAGCTAGCTTTGGTGAATCATATCCGTCTCCGCCAAGTATTGGAACATCTAGTCCAAGCTCTCTTGCTTGTCTTATTATAAGTCCAACTTCCTCGTAGTAGCCAGGTACATATAGTACGTCAGGATTCTGACCCTTTATATTAGTAAGTACTGCTTTAAAGTCAGTGTCCTTTGCCTGATAAGCTTCTTCCGATAATACTTCTCCGCCAAGATCTGAAAAGGTTTCTTTGAAACTAGAGAAAAGACCTTTAGCATAATCACTTGTGTTATCAAAAAGAATAGCTACATTTTTATGACCTAAATCATCATAAGCAAAGTTTGCCATTGTAACACCTTGAAAAGAATCACTAAAACATGTTTTAAAGATGTACTCTCTAACATTTCCGTTACTATCCACAGTAACATCATCGTCAGTTGCAGATGCTGAAATTAGTGGAACTTTATTTTCCATTGCTGCAGGTGATGCAGCTTTAGTATTTCCAGATGTAGCAGCTCCAAGGATAGCAACAACATTATCTTTTGTAGCTAGTCTTGTAGAAACATTTGCAACTTCAGTAGTATCAGATCTATTGTCTACTTTAATAAGCTCTATTTGTTTACCTAAAACCCCACCATCGTTATTTATTTGCTCCATTGCAAGTTCAATGCCAGCAGATAGACTTTGACCATAGGTTGAAACAGGTCCTGATAATTCATAGTTCATCCCTACTTTTATAGTATCTCCTTCGCCTACCTTATCATTCTTATCCCCCGAACATCCAGATACAACAGAAAAAACAAAAAGTAATAATAATAATAATGACATCTTTTTTCTCATTTTTAAAACCCCTTTCTTATTTTTTTATAATATTAATGTTTAATATAATAATAGATTTTGATAATATTTTGGACTATTAGATAAAAAAAGCCTCTATTAAGCTTTAGCTTAATAGAGGCGAATACGCGTTACCACTCTAATTATATAAAAATCTTGCGATTACTATCTTTGTAGGTTCAAACAAACCTTGGCTTTATAACGGGGCCCTCCGGCTTAACCTACTTAATTCAGCTAAGAAATTCAGAAGTGATTATAGCTATTAATTCATACCAGTTCACAGCAATCCTGGTTCTCTGCAAATCCTTTAATAGTTTTTGTCTTCATCATTATTTTTAAACATTTTTGATATTGTAACCAATCTTAGCACCGCTAGAATAATCTGTCAACTCTTATTTTAAACTTGCAAATCCAATATTGAAATGACAGAAAACATTCACCAAAAAGTTAACACCAGCGCGAAAAACAAGCTTAATTTAGTAATATCGCAAAATAAAAGCCTGAATATTGGCAAAGTGTAATAAAGGCGGGTAAAATTAATTTTTTGCGAAAAAGTTGGAAAAACAAAAAATTTAAAGATGTTTTTATAAATTTGGATTTTAAGAGATTTGATTTATAATAAAATAAAATAAAGAAAGCAATTTCATTGTAAAGGGGATCTAATGAAAAAAGTTTTAAATTTAAAGAAAGTCTCAGGATTATATCAAGCAGTATCTTCAAAATCATATGGACATAGAGCTATAATAGCGTCGAGTTTGGCTAAGGGAAAATCAAAACTTTTAAATATAGACTTATCTGAAGACATAGTTGTAACTATAGATGCATTTAAATCTTTAGGAGTGAAATTTTTTTATGATAGTAAAAAAAGAACCTTAGATATAAATTCAAAAGAAATTGGGAATATAAAAGAATATAAAATTGATATGAAAGATTCTGGCAGTAGCCTTAGGTTTTTAGTTCCAATTTTAATGTTATTTCAAAAAGATTTTAAAGTTAAAGGATCTAGTCTTTTAATGGGAAGACCTATGGACACTTATTTTAGTGTTTTTAATGAAAAAGAATTTAGTCAGGAAGTAAATAAAGAAAAGGAAAGTGTATATTTAGTAAAAGGCCCTATTAAAGGTGATACATATATTCTCTCAGGTAAAAAAAGCTCTCAGTTTATAACGGGTCTACTTTTTGCCCTACCTTTAGCAGAAGAAGACTCCTATATAATTATAAAAGATGAATTAGAGTCAAAAAATTATGTAGATATGACTCTGAAAATTTTAAAGGACTATGGAATAAAGTATAAAGTAAAAGAAAAAAGTAAAATAAAAATTCTAGGAAAGCAAAGCTATAAAGAAAGAGATTATATTATTGAAGGTGATTACTCCCAGGCAAGTTTCTTTTTCGCGGCAGCAGCTTTAGGGGGAGATTTAATTATAAAAGGACTTACTGAAGACTCCCTTCAGGGTGATAAAGAAATAATAAAGATATTAAAGGATATGGGATCTGTTATTTTTAAAGATAATAACTCTATAATCATTAAAAAAAGTGAAAATTTAAAATCTCTAGATATTGATATTAAAAATATACCAGATCTTGCGCCAATACTAGCTGTACTGCTTAGCTTTTCAGACGGTGAAGGAAGTCTTTATAATATTGATAGGTTAAAGTATAAGGAATCTAATAGAATTAAATCAGTTATAAGTTTGGTAAATAGTCTCGGGGGAGAGGCCTTAGAAAAAGAAAATAAGATTACAATTAAAGGTTTTAAGACTTTAAAAGGAGGAGAAGTTAATTCTTACAAAGATCATAGGATAGTTATGGCGGCTGCAATTGCATCCCTTAGGTGTGAAAATCCCGTTACTATTAACGGAGCTGAGTATGTTAATAAATCATATCCAGATTTTTACAAAGACCTAGAATCCATTGTATTAAAAATTTAAGTGTGGTATAATTTTTTAGAAAGAAATCTTTAAACTATGTTCCGTGAAACTGGTAAGATATATAATTTGAGTGTTTTATGTACAGTATAACTATGCATAAAATAATTATGTACTTAACCTTTTGTTGCGGAGACAAAAGGTTTTTTTATCGTATTAATAGAGCACAGTGAGGCTCAAATGGGAGGAAAAAATGAATAAAGAATTAGAAATTAGCGGTGAATCTGTGGCATTTAAAGAAAGAGGGACAGAGGTAATTTTAGCTCTTCAGCACTTAATTGCAATGTTTGGAGCAACAGTACTTGTACCAATTTTAACAGGGTTTAATCCATCAGTAGCACTTTTTACAGCAGGAGCAGGTACTTTAATCTTTCATTTTGTTACAGGTGGAATAGTTCCAGTATTTTTAGGTTCCTCATTCGCTTTTATTGCAGTAATTAATCAGGTTAAAGAAACTCATGGTGGGGATCTTGCCTACGCTCAGGGTGGAATTTTAGTGGCAGGACTTGCTTATATATTAGTTTCATTCCTAGTTAAGAAGTTTAAATATGAAACAATAAAAAAATTATTACCTTCATATGTAATAGGGCCAATGATAATAGTTATAGGATTTACTTTAATACCAACTGCTTTAGGTATGGCTAGCGAAAATTATATACTTGCTGGGATAACTTTAGGAACAGCACTTGTTATAAATGTCTTTGCAAAGGGAATAACAAAAAAGATGTCAATACTTATTGCTATAGTTGTAGGATATGGATCAGCTTTGATAACTAACTCTGTAGACCTATCAATAATTACAGGAGCTGGGTTTTTAGAAATGCCGGCTTTTACATTGCCTAAATTTAGTATTAATGCGATTCTTACAATAACGCCTATAGTTCTTGCAGTGTTTATGGAACACGTTGGAGATATTACAACTAATGGTGAAGTTGTAGGGAAAGATTTTATAAAAGAGCCGGGTCTTCATAAAACTTTACTTGGAGATGGACTTGCAACTGTTTTTGCATCTCTTGTAGGAGGACCAGCAAATACAACCTACGGAGAAAATACAGGAGTACTTGCTATAACCAAAAACTATAAACCTCATATACTAAGAATGGCAGCTGTATTTGCTATAATTCTAGCTTTTGTTGGAAAACTTGGAGGAGTTCTTAGAAGTATACCTACACCTGTAATGGGAGGCATTAGTTTAATGCTATTTAGTATGATAGCTTTAATAGGATTTCAGACTTTAGGAAAAGCTTATAAAGAAAAGGAAATGAAAGTTGAATTTAAAACAGTTTTAATTATTGCTACAATACTTATAATAGGTTTTGCACCTACTTTCTTACCAGAGCAAATTGCTAGCCTACTACAGATTAAAATAACAGATACTATATCATTAAGTGGTCTAAGCTTAGCGGCTTTATCAGGGATTATA
>JAAZDF010000023.1 GCA_012512905.1 Clostridium sp. | reverse complement strand
ATATAGTTGTAAATTCATAATTAATATTATATTTTGATTTCTAATATAAGTAAACAGCTTATAAGCGATAGCTGTTTTTGCATATAACTTTATACTATCATATAATTACATTGAAAATATTAATGAGCATTTAAGGATATTAATTATATAAACGTAAAACCATAAGTTAAATATCTAAATGAGATATTTAACTTAATAGTAAATTTTAAAAAATATCAAAATATAAAAATTTCAGAAATTAGTTTCTGAAATTTAATATGTTTTGATAAAAAACACCATAACTTTTAAGGTTTATAATATTATTTGTTTGTAGAAAATATAGAATTAAAATTAAAACAGCAAGTAGAATAATAGCTTTTAAAAATGATTTAAGTATTTTAAATGAAAATATAAATACTATTATCAGTATTATTATTTCTATGAAATTTAATTGGTCCATATAAAACTCCTTTTTTGGTATGTTAACTATAATTACTCTTTAAGGGAAAGTTAACTAGAAACAAGTATAATTATATCATGAACTGAAGGGGGGATAAATATGAAGATGTTAATAATAGAAGATGATAAGCTTTTAGCTGAAAGTATAAGAGATTATTTAGAAGAAAATTTTTCTGTTGATATTGCATATAATGGTGAAGAAGGATTATATGAAGCAGAAAAGGATATTTATGACATTATACTTTTAGATATTATGATGCCAGAAATGAATGGATATGAAGTTCTTGAAAATCTTAGAGAACAAGGGATAGAGACTCCTGTGATTATGATAACTGCAAAAGATGGACTTAATGATAAGATTCGTGGTCTAAAAAAAGGTGCAGATGATTATATAGTAAAACCATTCTTTAGAGAGGAACTTCTTGCTAGGGTAGAAGCTGTTCTTAGAAGAAGTGGTAGAATTTCTGATATTGCAACTATAAAGTATAAAGATCTTACTTTGGAAAGAAAAACTAAAAGAGTGTTTTTAAAGGAAAAAGAGATATTTCTTCAAGGGAAACAGTATGATCTTCTTGAATATCTAATATCAAATAAAGATACGATACTGACTAAAGAACAAATCTTTGACAGAATATGGGGCTTTGATTCTGAGACTATGGTTAGTGTTGTTGAAGTATATGTTTCAAATCTTAGAAAAGCTTTGAAAAACCACGATTATATTCTTCCTATAAGAACAGTTAGAGGACTAGGATATATGTTCTCTGTTGAGGATGACGTAAATGAAGAAAAAGAAGATTAGAATTATTGCTGGCTACGCAAGCATATTTTTTCTTGTGATAGCTTTATTTTCTTTTAGTGTATATACATTTGTATCAAAAACTCAAATGGATAAGGTTGATAGTGATCTTTTGATGTATCAAAATGCAGTTGTAAAAATTTCAGGCAGAAACCTTGATTTTAATCCTTTATTTAACCCAAATACGATAACTATAATAAGAGAAGAAGACGGTACAATAGACTTTAGCAATGCTCCTCCTTTTTATTTTAAGGAAAATTTTGATGGAGTAATAGAGATTGAAAAAAATAAACTTCAAACGGTTTCCTATAAAGGTAGTGATTTTAGAACATTAAGCTTTGATGTATTAAGAAACAATAAAATAGGAAATGTTCAAATTCTTTATAATATTGATTCAGATATTAGAGTGCTTAATAATCTTAAAAAAATACTAATAAATGGCAGTGGACTTGTTATCTTAGCTGGTTTTTTAATTAGTTATTTTTTAGGGAACTTTACAATAAAACCAATGAAAGAATCTATAGAAAAAGAAAGGGCCTTTCTTCAAGATGCATCTCATGAACTTAGGACTCCTATTGCAGTAATTCAAAGTCGGCTTGAAGGGCTTCTTAGAACTCCTGAAGATAGGATAATCGATAGGTACAATTATATAGAGCCTGCCCTTAGAGAAAGTAGACGAATATCAAAGATGGTTACAAACCTTATGATTTTAACAAGAGCAGATGCAGGAAATGTAGAAGATAATAAGGAAAAAATAAATCTATATAATTTAGCTAGTGATGTATCTATACTATATGGTGAGTTTGCTCAGATATCAGAAAAAGGCTTTGCTTTTCAAAGTGAAGAAAATATATATGTTATGGGCAACTATGAAAAGTTACATCAACTATTGGTTATTTTATTAGACAATGCCCTTAAGTATACTGGAGAAAGCGGAAAAATTAATCTTAGAATATACAGTAGAAGAGATAATGCAATTATTGAAGTAGAAGATAATGGTATAGGTATAAAAGAAGAAAATCTAAAAAATGTTTTTACGAGATTTTTTAGAGAAGATAAGGCTAGAAATAGAAGTAGTGGAGGCACAGGACTAGGTCTTCCTATAGCAAAATGGATTGCTGAGTCCCATGGAGGAAATATAGCTGCTAGAAAAGGAAATGAAAATGGAACAATAATGGAAGTCTCTTTGCCAAAAATAACAGAAAAAGTGAAAACTAGAGTAGAGAAGTAGATTTAATATATAATTTTAGGTTAAAAGTAAAAAGAGATTAAGCTATAGATAAAAAACTGTTCTAAAAATATTTTAGTCAATAAACTAATAAAACACCCTTGAAATACAAATTTGTATTTCAAGGGTGTTTTATTATGATAAAAAGAGAAATAATGCAATAAATATGAGCAAAATAATCGACAATAAAGCCCTGAATTTAGCCTTTTTAGAGCGCAAGAGAAATGTCATATTTTAACGAAAGTGATAGGTTTAAAATCACTTTTGCCTAATTAAAAATATAAGTGGGCATTATATCGTAATTTAATTTTAAGAGCTTATATATATTAACAAAAACATAATCTTATTTTAGGGGAGTTGACAAAACCTCAAAAAAGAGTATAATCAATTACTAATATCAGAAAATTTTGTGGGTTTTGTTAAAACTATTGTAATTATAATGCTTTAAATTATTACTTCTATGTATGGATTTATTTAATTGATTTTGTAAAACATCACAAAAAAGATAATATTAAAATTTCAGGGGGGAAAAATTATGAAAAAAAGAGTAGCTACACTTGCAAGTTTATTTCTAGTACTTACACTTATATTAACAGGTTGTACTGGGGCAAAAGATGATGCAGAGCGTAAAGTTTTAAGAACCAATAATTCTAGTGAGCCTGGTTCATTGGATCCAGCACTAGCACAAGGTACTCATGAATCTTGGGTTTTAAATCATACATTCCAAGGATTAATGGATTACAGTGAGGATGGTAAAATAATTGAAGGAGTTGCAGACTCCTATGATTTAGCAGACGATGATGTAACTTACACTTTCAAGCTAAAAGATGGCTTAAAATGGTCAAATGGTGATCCAATTACAGCTGATGATTTTGAATTTGCATGGAAAAGAGCCTTAGACCCTGATTTAGCTGCTGACTACGCTTATCAGCTTTATTATCTTAAAGGTGGAGAAGCCTATAATTTAGGCGAAGGCGATGCAGATGGAGTTGGAGTTAAAGCTATTGATGAAAAGACTCTAGAAGTTACTCTAGAAGTTCCTACAGGATATTTTTTAGAATTAACAGCCTTTTATACATATTATCCAGTAAATAAAAAAGTTGTAGAAGGAAATCCAGATTGGGCGAAAAATGCAGATACTCACGTTAGTAATGGTGCATTTAAATTAACAACATGGGAACACAATTCCAAAATAGTTATTGAAAAGAACCCAGAGTTCCACGATGCAGACAATGTAAAACTTGATGCTATTGAGTTTGCTATTTTAGATGATGAAAATACTGCATGGCAAAAATATGATGGTGGAGAGTTTGATTTCTTAGCTACAGTGCCTGTTGCAGTAGTTAATGAACTTCAAACTAGTAATAGTAAAGAACTTACAATTGGTGGACAGGTTGGAACTTACTACTATAACTTAAATAGTGAAAAGAAACCTTTTGACAATGTAAAAGTAAGAAAAGGATTAGCTCTAACAGTTGACCGTGAAACTATCGTATCTAAAATTACTCTTGGTGGTCAAATTCCTGCTGAAGGCGTTGTTCCTTTTGGAATGATAGATGATACAGGAAAAGACTACAGAGATGCTACAGGAACATTAGTTTCTTACGATGTAGATGAAGGAAAGAAACTATTCCTTGAAGGGCTTGAAGAATCTGGAATGACTCTTGAAGACTTTAATGCAGAAGGATTTGTACTTCTTTACAATACAAACGAAGCTCACCAAAAGATTGCGCAGGCCGTACAAGAAATGTGGAGAACTGCACTAGGAATTGATATTCAACTTGAAAACGTTGAATTCCAAGTTAAACTTGACCGTGAAAAAGCTGGAGATTATGATATCTCAAGAGCAGGGTGGATTGGAGATTATATGGATCCTATGACTTTTGTTGACCTATGGCACAGTACATCTAGCTTTAATGATGCAAGGTTCTTTAATGATAAATATGACGCTCTTGTTGATGAAGCAAAAGCTAGCGTTGATCCAAAAGTAAGGTTTGACGCAATGAGAGAAGCGGAACAAATTATGATGGCGGAGATGCCTGTAGTTCCAGTTTACTTCTACACACAGCCTTATGTTCAAAAAGACTATGTTACAGGAGTTTACAAACCACTAATTAACTATCCTGTAATGACATATGCTGACATAAATAAGTAAAAATTTAGTAAGTATATAAATAGAGGATATTAAATTAATATCCTCTATTTTTTCTTATGAAAGGATGATATCATTATGGCTAAATATATATTTAAAAGATTACTTATGGCAATTGTTACTATATGGGTGGTTATTACTATAACCTTTATTCTTATGCACTCAGTGCCAGGAAACCCATTTAGGAAAGAAGGTAAGATGCCAGCTGTAATTTATGAAAATCTTCAAAAAAAATATGGTTTAGATAAACCCTATACAGAGCAGTATAAAATCTATCTTGGGAAAATTATAAAAGGCGACTTAGGCGATTCTATGAAATCTAGAGTAGAAACGGTTAATGAAATGGTTAGAAGAGGTTTTCCAGTATCAGCTACAATAGGAGTTCAGGCTCTTTTAATAGCTCTTATATTTGGACCTCTACTTGGAGTTATTGCAGCTCTATATCAAAATAGATTTCCGGATTATATAGCTATGGTCATAGCTATTATTGGAATATCTGTACCAAGCTTTATAATGGGTACACTTTTTATTCAGTTTATAGCGAGAAATGTGCCTGGAATTCCGATTGGGGGCTGGGGAACATTTAGCCATACTATTCTTCCAAGTATAGCTTTAGCAAGTATGCCAATGGCTACTATGGCAAGGCTTATGAGGTCAAGTATGCTAGAGGTTCTTAATCAGGATTACATAAAAACAGCCCAGTCTAAAGGATTAAAAAAATCTACGGTTATTATTAAGCATGCTGTAAGAAATGCAATATTACCTGTGGTTTCTGCTCTTGGAACTATAGTATCTAATTTGGTTGTTGGAAGTTTTGTTATTGAGAAAATATTTGGTATTCCAGGACTTGGATACTTTTTCGTAACATCAATCAGTAATAGAGATTATCCGTTAATTATGGGAACCACCATATTCTATGCAGTTATACTTGTAACCATGCTTCTTATTGTAGATATTGCTTATATTATGATTGATCCCCGAATTAAACTTATAAAGGAGGTCTAAAAGATGAGTAGTTTAGAATTTAATAAAGATATGTTTAAGCCCGCCACTACTGATCAGAGGAATTTAGAAAAAATTCGTAGACCTAGTATAAAGTATTGGGCAGATGTTTGGAGAAGGTTTAAACAAAACAAACTAGCTATGGTAGGACTTTCTAT
>JAAZDF010000022.1 GCA_012512905.1 Clostridium sp. | reverse complement strand
GGATAATACCTCAAATTATTACAGCTTTAGTCCAAATCCCAGTAATACTCTTAACTTATAGATATTTAGTCAGTAGAATTAAATTAAATATAGATTAATTCCTTTTTACTAGGCTATTATTTTATTAATAAAATTAGCTTGTAATATTAAGTTTTAATCTTATCTTTTCAATCATATCTTTTACCATAGATTCTAAGTTATAGTCAGTCTTAAATCCCCACTGCTTCTTCGCTTCACTATAATCTATATTGTCTGGCCAACTATCGGCTATTTCTTGTCTTATTTTATCAGCCTTATAAGTCATTTTAAAAGCTTTAATATGTTTTTTAATTTCAAGAGCTAAGATCCCCGGCTCCAAAGACATAGACGATACGTTAAATGCATTTCTATCTTTAAGTTTTGATGGATCTGCTTCCATTAAATCTACGACAGCCTTTAATGCGTCGGGCATATACATCATATCCATAAATGTTCCTTTTTTTATATAGCATTCATACTTTTCATTTTTTACTGCCTCATAAAAAATATCTACCGCATAATCAGTAGTCCCGCCTCCTGGCTCTGTAACATATCCAATAAGACCTGGATATCTTAACCCTCTTGTATCTACTCCAAATCTCTTAAAATAGTAATCACAAAGAAGTTCTCCTGAGGCTTTACTAACACCGTATATTGTATTCGGCCTTTGAATAGTTGTTTGTGGTGTATTCTTCTTTGGTGTTTCCGGTCCAAAAGCTCCTATGGAACTTGGAGTGAAAAACTTGGTATCAAATACTCTAGCCGCTTCTAAAGTATTTAATAATCCATTCATATTAACATTCCATGCTTGGTGAGGATTTTCCTCCGCTTTTGCCGAAAGTAATGCCGCTAAATGTATAATCGTATCAATATTTTCTTTTTTAGTTATTTCCATTACTTTTTTCGCATCTAAAACATCAAGTTTTTCAAATGGTCCTTCTAGTAATATAGAATCTTTCTCTGGAGAAAATACATCTGTTGCAATAACTGATGTATTTCCATATATTTCTCTTAAGTATGTTGTTAGCTCTGAACCAAGTTGGCCCATTGCACCTGTTATAAGTATTTTCTTCATCCTCAAACCCCTAAATTATTTCTAGTTCTTTTCCTACCAATTTATATACTCTAATAGCTTCATCAAGCATTTCCCTTGTATGAGAAGCTGTTGGCATATTCCTTACTCTTCCTTTATTTAAAGGTACGGTTGGAAAAACTATAGATTTTGCATATACCCCTTCTTCAAAAAGTCTTTTTGAGAATTTTTGAGTTAAATTCTCTTCTCCTATTATAACAGGAGTTATAGGAGTTTCTGATTTTCCTATATCAAACCCTAAATCTTTTAGCTCTTTTTTCAAATAGTTTCCATTTTCCCAAAGTTTATCATGAAGATCTGTGCTTTCTTCCATTATTTTAATAGATTCTAGACATGCTGCTGCGCTTCCAGGCGTTAGAGAAGTAGAAAACAAGAAAGGTCTTGCCCTAACTTTAAGCCAATCAATAAGATTTTTACTTCCTGCAACATAGCCTCCAACTACTCCCACAGCCTTTGAGAGAGTCCCCATTTGAAAATCTATATTATCTTCTTCGTTGAAGTGCTTTACTGTACCTGCACCATTTCCCATAACCCCAGAGCCATGAGCATCATCTATATAACTAATCAAATCAAGTTCATTACAAATCTTTGCTATTTCTGTTATATTTGCAACATCTCCATCCATTGAGAAAACACCATCACTTATATACATTATTTTTTTATAAAGCCCAGAATCTTTTGCTTCCATTGCTTTTTTTCGTAGGTCTTCCATATCTTGGTGTTTTACAACTATTATTTTCGCACCTGAAAGTCTACACCCATCAATTATTGATGCATGGTTAAGCTCATCAGATAAAATCGCATCATTCTTTGTCATAACAGCAGAAATTGCTCCCATATTACAATTAAAACCTGACTGAAATGCTATAGCTGATTCAGTTCCCTTAAATTTAGCTATTCTTTCTTCCAGTTCCCTATGTATTTCCATAGTCCCATTAATTGTTCTTACAGCACCTGCCCCTACACCATATTTTGAAGTGGCATCTTTATCCGCTTTAACAAGTCTTTCATCTGTTGATAGCCCCAAATAATTATTAGAAGAGAGATTGATATAGGTTCTTCCAGCTATATTAATTTCAGGTCCATTTCCACCCTCTAAAATATCTATTTCATTGTAAAGCCCTTTCTCTTTTAATTCATTTAAATTAATATTTAAAAAATCATCTAAAATTTTACTCATTTTTACCTCCATATTTTTTAATCTATCACTATTTTTTAAGTCTTTGATATTCTTTGTTTGCAGAAACAAAATATTCTAATTCTTCTGAATCTATATTTTTATACTTATTTCTATGTATCATACTATGACAATTATCACATATTGGAATGATATCTTTTTTAATATCTATATCAAAAGAAGAGTTGTCATCATGATATTTATGGTGGATTTGTATGTAGCCCTTACCTAGTTCTCCATAAGTAGATTCGTAATTAAAACCACAAATCTTACAGCTCATCCCATGATATTTCAAAGCTTCAAGCCTTATTTTGGGATCAAGTTCGTATCTTGATCTTACTCCATAAATAAATTTATCTTCATGAAGTTTGTATTGCTCTATATCAATTTCCATCTCTGAAGGAAATATAAGTTCGAATTTATAATGTTTTTCATTGTTTTTTTCAATCCGAATTAAAGGATTGTATTTATCAAGATCTATCTCTTTTTCTATAATCTCTTCTTTAATTTTCCCTTTATTTTCTTTGAGGAATAAATATTCCTGGACAGATTCATTTATAGCTAAGCCTAATTCTCGTCCCCACCTAAGCTTTCCTCTTCTTCTTGCAAAATTATCAATATATATAACCGCTTCATATTCTAAGTTTTTAAACTTAATAGATATCTCTTCTCTTTCATATTTTTCCATTTCGAAAAGTCCAAAAAAATCTCTAAGATCATTTGGAATTCTTATCTCTCCATACTTTAATATAGATTTATCTATTTTTTTTATTATTATTTTGGAATCAATTACTTCAAATGAACGAAATGTAGCATCCATATTTTACCCATCCTTCAAAACCTGTCCAATAATGCACAATAATAAAACTTGACTCCTTGACTCTAAGATCAATTTTATAGCGTCAAATTCTTTAATATAAAATTACTTTTGAAAAACATATGTGAGAATAATTCTCTTATGTTATGATTAGTATATAAGATAGGGATAACACAAAAGAATGCTTTTACATCAATATTATAACACAAGTATTCAAGATTTTAGTCATTGCTTGGCTGAAAAAAGTTGTAACAAAACTTTTTTTGCACCGAATATACTTAAATAGTACATTATTGATATGTAACAATAACCTTAATCTTAGAATAGTAATATTAATTTCACTTATAAGTATAATTTTGAAAAGTAGTAAAACAAATTAAACTAGATTATTGCAAAACTATATTCTTAGTGATAACATAAATACGTAATTAATCCTAGGAGGAATAATATGAACTTAAATGAAATTATGGAATTTTTAGAAAGTGAATATATAGTTATAAATAACACGCCTTGTGAGGTATGTGGAGGTGACTATTTAACAGATTCTGTTGGTTTAACTTTTGACGGTATTAGACCTCAAAATCTAAGTGTTTGCGTATGCGAAAACTGCGGACACAGGAAAGAATTTGTTTTTAGAGCTCCTTTTGTAAATTCATTAAGTAATATAGACTTTGATAAAGAAGGTTTAAATTAAAAATACCCATAAATTAAAATAAAGCCCTACAATTTCATTAATGTAGGGCTTTTACTATTTACTTTATAAATTTACATTCCTAACAATTTAAAAAGACTACGGCATTTAACCGCAGCCTATCAAGGAGTTAAAAATTAAAAAATACTATTTTACTCAATATTTGTAGTGATAAGACTTTCCTCTTCGCCTCTTTCTTTAGCCTCCATAATTTCAATAGTCCTATGACAAGCACTATAATGATTTGGAATAATTTCTAAGAGCTCAGGAGTCTCATGATAACACCTATCAATAGCATAAGCACACCTATCAACAAACCTACATCCCGGTTTAGGATCTATAGGTGATGGTACATCTCCCTTTAGAAGAATTCTGTGCTTACCTTGTTGTATTTCTGGATCAGGAATAGGAATCGCTGATAAAAGAGCCTTGGTATATGGATGAAGTGGATTATCAAATAAGCTTTGAGTTTCTGCTCTCTCCATAATATGTCCTAAGTACATAACAGCTAACTTATCTGAAATATACCTAACCATAGATAAATCATGGGCAATAAAAAGATATGTTAGTCCTAACTTTTGCTGTAAATCTTTTAACAAATTTATAACTTGCGCTTGAATTGATACGTCCAATGCCGAAATAGGTTCATCACATACTATGAATTCCGGGTTTAGTGCAAGAGCTCTCGCAATTCCTATTCTTTGTCTTTGCCCCCCTGAAAATTCATGGGGAAACCTATCTGCATGTTCTTCATTTAATCCCACAAGCTCAAGTAATTCGATAACTCTCTTTTCTCTTTCTTTTACATTTTCATATGTTTTATGAATATCAAGAGGCTCTCCCACAATATCTAAAACTGTCATTCTTGGATTAAGTGATGCATAGGGGTCTTGGAAAATCATTTGGAAATTTTTCCTAATATCAAGCATTTTACTTCTGGATAACTTATATATATCCTGACCATTATAAAACATCTCACCTTCTGTAGGCTCATATATTCTTACAACAGTTCTTCCTGCAGTTGATTTACCACATCCGGACTCACCAACAAGCCCATAGGTCTCACCCTTCATAATATCAAGACTGATTCCGTCTACTGCTTTTAAAGTTCCTCCCTGCACAGAGAAATGTTTTTTTAAATTTCTAATAGAAATTAAAGGTTCCATAACTATACCTCACTTTCTTTTGCCATTGGATGGTTTAACCAGCATTTACTTTTATGGTCTCCAGGCAAAATAGTAAATTCAGGCATATTATCCTGACAAATTCTCATTGCATTATCACATCTATCAAAAAATGGACATCCCGTTGGTGGAATATAAAGATCAGGTGGTGTCCCGTCAATACTTTTTAGTGGTTTATCTTTTTCCATATCTAGTCTAGGTATGGATTCAAGTAACCTTTTAGTATAAGGATGATTTGGACTATAGAATATGCTTTTTGAATCTCCTTCTTCTAAAATCTGTCCAGCATACATAACCGCTATTCTATCCGCAATATCTGCTACTACTCCAAGGTCATGGGTAATTATAATGATAGAAGTGTCAAATTTATTTTGAAGATCTTTCATTAAATCTAATATTTGAGCCTGCACAGTAACATCGAGCGCCGTGGTTGGTTCATCGGCAATTAAAAGCTTAGGCCTACATACCATTGCTAGAGCTATCATAACTCTCTGTCTCATTCCACCTGAAAACTCATGAGGATATTGATTAATTCTTTTTTCAGGCTGAGGCACGGAAACCATGGTTAACATTTCAATAGCTATCTCTTTAGCTTTTTCTTTTTTTATTTTCTTATGTTTCATTAATCCTTCTACAATTTGCTCCCCAATTTTCATAGTAGGGTTTAGGCTCGTCATAGGATCCTGAAATATCATACTAATTTCATTTCCTCGAATCTCTTCAATCTCTTTTCTGGTTTTCTCTAGAAGGTTTTTACCTTCAAAAGTAATTGTTCCATCCTTATAAAAAGCTGGCGGCTGAGGTAAAAGCTGCATGATTCCATTTGCTGTTACAGATTTTCCGCATCCAGACTCCCCCACAATAGCCAATGTCTTTTTAGTTTCTACATCAAAGTCTATTCCTCTTACGGCTTCAACTTCTCCGAAAAATGTCTCGAAAGATATCTTTAGGTTTCTTACTTCTAATATATTTTTCATCTTATTTTACCTACTTTCTTAACCTAGGATCTAAGGAATCTCTAACACCATCACCTAGCACATTAAATCCAAACATAATTAATGATATAAATATAGATGGGATAATGATTTGATAAAAATGTCCCACGGCCATACCACCAAGTCCTGCATTAGAAAGGTTACCTAAACTAGCTTTAGGTTGTTGTAGCCCAAGTCCTATAAACCCTAATGTAGCTTCTGCAAAAATAGCTCTAGGTATTGTTAAAGTTAAATTGACCAAAATTGGTCCTATAGTATTTGGAAGTATATGTTTCTTTAAAATCCATCCTTTAGTTGCACCTATAGAGCCAGCAGCCATAGAATATTCACTTTCTTTAAGCTGAAGAACCTGCCCTCTTACAAGAATAGCCATAGGAACCCACCCAGTAATACTCATAGCTATAATCAAAATCAAAAGACTTGCTCCTTGACCCTGTTTACTAAATACAACAGACATAAGAATTACTACAAGTATATAAGGAATAGAATAAATAACTTCAGCTATTCTCATCAATACAGCGTCAACTCTACGGGAAGCCATGCCGGCAATTCCTCCATAAAGAACACCTATAAAAAGATCTAAAAATGCTGCTGCAAATCCTATAATTAAAGAATACATAGTACCTTGCCATACTCTAGTGAATAAGTCTCTTCCTAAATCATCTGACCCAAACCAATAAGTACTATTAGGATGCTGATTAATAGCATTTAAATCTTGCTCGTAATACTTAAACCCAAATAACCCAAATCCAAATACTGTTCCCAGTATAGCAATAATTATGATAGAAAGTCCTACCATAGCTAGTTTGTTTTGTT
>JAAZDF010000176.1 GCA_012512905.1 Clostridium sp. | reverse complement strand
GCTATTGGTCCTATAGGAAGACTATTTATTTTATAGGTATTATATGGAGAATCTACCTCTAAATCTTTAAGATAAACCTTGTCTTTCATATCAAGTCCTAGAGCATATACAACAGTTGCATCTATTTGAAGAGGCATCCCAATATCTATTCTGTTATGTATAACAGAGGATACTGTTCTCATCTCTTCATTATTTGCTGCTTCTCTTTCAATCATTGAAGCTATAGTTATTACCCTATTCCAAAGCGAAGTATTTAGCTCTATACTTTGGTCGGCAATTATACTTTCCATTTCTTTGACAAAAGACTTGTAAAGAAAATCAACTATATAATCTGCATCTCTACCTATTTTAAAATCATAAGTATCAGGTTTTAAAAATCCTTCCATTGCATATCTTCTATATTCACTATCGAGAATCCAATTGGGAATAGGGTAATCCTCGGCAGCTTTAATAAAATCTTCTTTTGTGAAAAGGCCTTTTTCTTCAAAAAGTTCAGCTATTTTTTCAATTGTAAATCCCTCTGGAATCGTTATAGTAACTTTATTAATATCTTCTCCATCCCTTAAAGCTTCTACAAGCTCTACAAGAGATGAATTTTTTTCAACTTTAAAAGTTCCTGGTTTTAAATTAGTATCTAACGGATTTACCGTTAAATGAACTTTTGTTAAAATTAAATTTTTAAGATATCCCTTACTATCAAGATCCTCTAAAACACCATAAAAACTATCATTCTCAGATACTTCTACGGTTATATCCTCATCTAATACAAGGGGATTTTCTTCTATATCCATATAATACCTATATGCAAAAAATCCTCCAAGTAAAAATACAATAAGTACAATTGAAACAGCTATTAAAACCTTTTTCATAAAATCCCCCTATTTTTTTTGGGCTCTTTTTCTAGTATTATGATCCAAATGCCTATTTCTTAATCTTATATTTTTTGGTGTTATTTCAACTAGTTCATCTTCTGCTACAAACTCCAAAAAGTTCTCAAGACTCATTATTTTAGGTGGTGATAATTTAAGTGAATCATCTGCTCCAGATGATCTCATATTTGAAAGTTGTTTTTTTCTACAAACATTAACTTCAATATCTTCACTTCTAGAACTTTCACCACAAACCATGCCAGCATAAACTGGGGTACCAGGTTCGATAAATAATGTTCCTCTCTCCTGGGCATTGTGTAAACCATAAGCTACAGCCTCTCCTGATTCAAATACTACCAAAGATCCTCTGCTTCTTCCAGGTATTTCACCTTTAAATTTTTCAAATCCCTTAAATACATGGTTCATTATCCCATTTCCACGAGTATCTGTCATAAATTCATTTCTAAAACCAATAAGACCTCTTGCTGGAATTTCAAATTCAAGTCTTGTATATCCATTAACAGCTGAAGTCATATTTACCATCTCAGCTTTTCTCGGTCCAAGTTTTTCCATAACTACTCCCATGAACTCTTCAGGAACATCTATTGTTAAGTACTCGATAGGTTCATGTTTTTCTCCATTTACTTCTTTAGTAATAACCCTAGGTTTAGAAACCTGAAGTTCATAGCCTTCTCTTCTCATAGTTTCAATTAAAACTGAAAGATGAAGCTCTCCTCTACCAGAAACTTCAAAAGTATCTGGACTTAAAGTTTTTACCCTAAGAGAAACATTTGTTTCAATTTCTTTAAGAAGTCTATCTCTTATATGCCTTGAAGTTATATATTCACCGTCATTACCTGCAAAAGGTGAATCATTTACCATAAAGTTCATAGAAATAGTTGGTTCATCTATTGTTATAAAT
>JAAZDF010000175.1 GCA_012512905.1 Clostridium sp. | reverse complement strand
GGTTTATTGCTTACAATGGAGTAGAAACCTTTTTTACAAGATATAGTGTGAATTACCTTGGAATTTCGGCTTCAAAAGCTACATTTACCTTAGCCTTTATATCATTAAGCTTTTTGATATTTGCTCTGCCGGCTGGAATAATAGGTGGTAAAATAGGTAAGAAAAACACAATAAGGCTTGGAGTAGGAACTGCTACTATCCTTATGCTTTTAGTTTATTTTATTAATCCTGAACTTGAAAATAGTATGCTTTATACAAGAATAATTTTCTTAGTACTTGGACTTGCCTGGGCATCTATAAACATAAATTCATATCCTCTAATTGCTGATATGAGCCCTATTGGAATGCTTGGTACATTTACAGGAGCCTACTACCTATTTTCATCCCTAGCAAATATTGTATCACCACCACTTCTTGGAACATTAATAGATCTTGTAGGTTATCATATTGTGTTTTTATATGCTTCTCTTTGGTTTGGACTTGCATTTATTTTTATATCCTTAGTCAAAGACCCAAGAAAAGAAAGAGAAGAGGCTTAAATTTAATTTTAACCTATTCACTTAAGTATATAAAAAAGCTACATAAATATAGTTTTAGTATAAAAAATATATAATAATTTTATTATCAGTTTAAAAAAGATAGACCCTTAAAATTATGATTTTAGGGGTCTATCTTTTTATTTAAATATTTAATTTCTACGGGTTATTTCTAAGCTATTTTATTTTTTATCATAAACTGTAAACTCGAGTTTTATGCCGCTTTTCTCGTCTATATCCTTTTCCCTTTTGACTTCTTTGAAATTATCAAGTTTTTCTATAGGAAAAAAAGTATCTCCTTTTACATCTACATCTACAAAGGTTATATAAACCCTATCTACCTTATCTATAAAATCATTAAATATTTCTCCACCGCCAACTACAAAGACTTCTTTGTCTTCACTTAAAAGAGGTTTTAGCTCTTCATAGCTATGGATAACCTTTACTCCCCTGGGAGCCTTGTAATCTTGATTTCTTGTAATAACTATATGATCTCTTTTAGGAAGTACTCGCCCAATACTTTCAAAAGTTTTTCTTCCCATAAATATTGTATTATTCATAGTCAGCTTTTTAAAGTACTTAAGGTCTTTAGAAATCTTCCAAGGAAGCTCATTATTAACACCTATAACGCCTTCATAATTTGAAGCTACTAATATGCTAAGCACTATACAGACACCTCCATTTTAATTCTTCCAAGGTGATTGTAGTCTATAAGTTTTATATCATCTATTGTAAAGTCATAGAAATTATCTATTTTTTCATTGATCCATAGTTTTGGAGCTTTAGGAGCTTCTCCTCTTTCTAGCTGCTCTTTCATTCCTTCTATTTGGTTTTCATAGATATGAGCATTGTTAATAACGTGAGTAAAAAGTCCTGGTTTGTGGCCAGTAACCTGAGCTATTAATCTCGCAAGTACTGCATACTGGGTCATATTAAATGGAACCCCAAGAGGAATGTCTCCTGACCTTTGTACAAGCATGCAGTTAAGTCTTCCATCCGTTACATCCCACATAGTTAAAAATGCGCAGGGATAGAGAGAACCGCCTTCAAGGTGTTCTATTTGCCAAAGATTCATTATCATTCTTCTGTCCTGAGGGTTATTTTTTAGAGCCTCAATAAGATTATCAATTTGATCATATTTTTTTACAACCCAGCCATAAGAAGTTCCTATTGTTCCATCATCTTGCATCCATTCGTCCCAAATTCTTACATTTTCTTGTTGAAGCTTTAAAACAGAATTTGACTGGTCCCTATATATCCAGAGCATCTCTTTTACAGCAGTTTTAAAACCAACAAACTTTGATGTTAAAATTGGAAATTCTTTTTCCAAGTCAAACTGCATAATTTTATGTGGTAATTTATATGTAGGCACCCCTGTTCTATTGTTGTCATAGTATCCATTATCTAAAATATCTCTAACTATATCAAGATATAATGTGTCTGCTTTATTCATAAAATCTCCTCCAAAAAATATTATAATATCATTATACATGATAACATATAAAAAATATTCTCCTCTTTAAAAGTCCTGTTTTACTATCTCAGGTTTACATTTAAAAAGGAGAGTCTTACTTAGCCGCTAGGCTACATTATTTATTTCTTTTCCATTACAAGTATTTCATGGATCCTTGGAATATCATCAGCAACAGATTTTTTAATTCCTTCATCTATAATTTTTTCCTCTAAATCTGATATGGTAGAAAGTGAAACATCATTGAAATACTTATTAAAATCTTTTATAATTTTTTTCATATCTTCATTATGGTGAATTCTTAATATAATATTTCTAAGCATTTTTTCCTTATCAATTTGGTATTCATAAGTTCCCAAAGCTTTACCTTCTGCATCTGCCATATTAATTTTCTTTCCCTCCTTATATTTCTATCAGATGAAATACTAGACTTATAACTATAGCTTCTCTTACTATCATTATCCATAAAATATATTAAATTGAAATTGATTTTCTTTAAATAATATATTAAGCATTTAAAAGAAAAAAAGTTATTATAAGAGATTTGAGTCCCTTATAATAACTTTTAGAAAATATAGCTTTATATTTATAATATTCTTTTTTCACCTTCAAGATCTCTAATTGCCTTAACATCTTGGGTAACTTCTAAAGTTCCCATATATTTACCATTTTCATCTCTAATTGCAAAGTATGTTATATAAACAAACATTCCTTTTAAATCAATCCAGAAACTTTCCTGATCTTTTTTACCAGACTTAAAATCATTTAAGATAAGGCTTACTGTATCTACACTTTTTGGTGGATGACAATTTTCTACATTCCTACCAATAACAGATTTAGTTCTTGGGAAGATCTTTTTTTCAGGAGCATTAAAATATTTAACTGTATCTTTATCATCTATAAATGTAATATCTATAGGGAGGCTATTTAATATAGTTTCAAGTTCTTTAGGAGATAAAAATCCTATATCAAATTTTATATTAGATGTATCCTCTTCTTCATCTTTTGATTTATTTTCAAGAAAAGCTATTCTCTTAGGTTGCCATTTTCCTTTTGGTGAAACGAGGCAGTATCCTATTTCATCACTATCTTCCATAATTTTAATAAAATCATCTTCAGTAAACCTATCTAAGATTAAAGGAATCATTATTTCTTCTTCTTTTGTTATCATATCTCTAATTTCACTGAAAAGATTTTCTGATCTTTCTTTAAGACCATCTTTTTCATCATTAGTCACAGATTCTTTAAAAGATTTAAGCATTTCTCTAATTTCATCGTCAACACCCCACATTACTTTTGGTGGCGCAGTTATCCCATATTTTTCCATGAATGGGAAAATAACATTTTCTTTTCTCATATAATGTTTATCTATATCAAATAGTAGATTTGTATTTACTAAAAGATTAATCTTGTCTTTTTCATCTTCTGAATTTAAATATACTTCTAATAAATCTTCTATTTCACTTACTAGGTTAGCAATAGCATAATTTTCTTCTCTTATAACTTTTATTGGATGTCCAATGCTTTCTTCTTCTCTATTTGTAGAATAAACTTTTTCAATTGAACCTTCAAAAAGTGAGGCGTGAATGCTGCAAAGTTTTTGAACTTCCTCTACTTCCATTCCTTCTTCTATAAGATTTCTCTCCATCTCAGCTATTTCAAAAGAAGATACATTGGAAAAATGTTTTTTAAAGTCTTCTTTTACAGAGTCAAGATCTTCTCCTTCATGAATTCTCATGATAAGACTTTTAAGCATTTTCTCCCTTTTAATTTGATTTATGTCTTTTTCTTTATTTTTATTATTGAAATTACTCATAATATTCCTCCTGTAATCTTTTATATTTAAAGTATATCTTAGTATTAACCTAAATAACATGATCCAAGTCAATATTTCTTATTTTGTTTTTATATTATAGGCTAAGACAATACTTTAGATTTATTAATTTTATCATACAGAAAACTATACTAAGATTAAATTTAAGCGCAAAAAAAGATATACCAAATTAACTTGATATATCTTATGGTGATTCACCGGGGGATCGAACCCCGGACAACATGATTAAAAGTCATGTGCTCTACCAACTGAGCTAGTGAACCATATTAAATTTTTTAAAGAACCTTTATGGTACCCCATAAGAGATTCGAACTCCTGACCTTTGGTTTCGAAGACCACTACTCTATCCAACTGAGCTAATGGGGCTTATTAAATAACCCTTATAAATAATAAAAGTCTTCTTTTATATAATGGAGCGGGTGAAGGGGATCGAACCCTCACAACCAGCTTGGAAGGCTGGAATTCTACCATTGAACTACACCCGCATATTATATGGAGCGGAAGACGAGATTCGAACTCGCGACATTCACCTTGGCAAGGTGACACTCTACCACTGAGCTACTCCCGCAAAATATTTTTTAATGGTCGGGGTGACAGGACTTGAACCTGCGACCTCATGGTCCCAAACCACGCACTCTAGCCAAACTG
>JAAZDF010000174.1 GCA_012512905.1 Clostridium sp. | reverse complement strand
TAAATCCATCAAATGATGCATTGAAAATTGCAAATATTTATCTAGAATCTGATAATGCTATGATTATATTTGATCAGAATTATATAACAAGTGATGCAGCTAAAATACTTGCGGATATAGCAGTAGTGTCTGGTAAAATAGGAAAAGCTAGAAGAGGAATTATTCAGCTGAAGCCTAAAAATAATAGCCAGGGACTTTCAGATCTTAAAGTTGATATGGATAGCAAAAAAATAGTAAAAGGAATAAAAAATAAAACAATAAAAGGTTTACTTGTTTTCGGAGAAGACATTCCTCTAGAATACTTAGAAGGTTTAGAGTTTCTTGCAGTTCAGGATTTATATTTGACGCCAACAGCTGAGCTAGCTGATGTAGTCCTTCCTGGTTCTAGTTTTGCAGAGTCAAAAGGAACAATAACAAACGCTGAGAGAAGAATTCAGATGACTAACAAAGCTATATCAGCTGTAACTGGATACTCTAACTGGGAAGTTATAAATGAAATGATGTATATACTTGGTAAGACACATAAATATTTAGATATTGACGAGCTTACAAAGGAAATTTCAAAGAATGTTCCCGAATATTTAGATTTATTCAAGCAAGAAAAAGCTTCTTATTGGCCAATAAATGGAAAAGATATACTTTATAGTGATGGATTCCATTTTGAAGATAAAAAAGCGAGACTTGCAGTAGTAACTGAAGGTAAAATGTTTGACAAAAAAGTTTCTACAGATTACGTACAAAAAGTATTTATGGAGTCAGTAGGAAATATTTCAAAATAAAACTTAATATCTAATTAATAAAATCAAAAGGTATAGAATAGCCTATCATTACATAGGGATTTCTATACCTTTTTTTGCACTATGGAAAACAAAAAAATATGAAACTACGTTTTATTTTAATGATATGTTAAAATTAGATAAAGTAAATTTTCTTTAATCAAAGAAGATTTGTTATTTTGAAAATCTCAAGTTATGGAGGAAATAATGTGAAATTAATTAAATCGGAAACTAAAGACATAGGAGCAATAATTAAAATCATAAAGCAAGCTCAAAGCTATTTAAAAGATCAAAATATAAGCCAGTGGCAAAATAATTATCCAAATGAAGATAATATAAAAGAAGATATTAGGAAAGACAGTTCATATATATTAGTTCATGGTGAAGATATTATTGGAACAGTAGCTTTAAGTTTTGACGGAGAGCCTACGTATGACTATATATATAAAGGAACTTGGCTAACAAATAATGAATATGGAGTTATTCACAGGATTGCTGTTGATTCAGAATTAAAAGGTAAGAACATTGGCAAAGTAATTTTAGATGAGCTAGAAAAGATATGCATTAATAAAAAGGTATATAGTTTAAAGGTAGATACCCATAGGAAAAATACTTCAATGATAAATTTTTTAACTAAAAATGGATTTATTTATACTGGGATAATTTATATAAGTGATGGTAGTGAAAGATTTGCATATGAAAAAATTTTAAAATGATTTTATAAAATAAAATATATAAATTTTGTAAGGAGAATGTAGTCATGGAAATAAAAAAAGATAAATATTATATAAAAAAAGCTATTGAACTAGCATATAAGGCAAAAGAAAATGGTGATAATCCTTTTGGATCAATACTTGTAGATGAAAAAGGTGAAATTATTATGGAAGATAAAAATACTGTGGTTTCAGATAATGACATAACAGCACACCCAGAGCTTAAAATAGCCAAAAGAGCTTCTACAAAATATGATAAAGATTTTTTAAGTAAGTGCAGCATGTATAATTCAGCAGAGCCATGTACGATGTGTACAGGAGCTATTTACCGAAGTGGAATAGGGAGAATTGTATTCGGTATATCTAAAAAAAGACTACATGAAATAAAAAAAGATGAAGAAGGCAGCATCAAATACTCGATTCATGAATTGTTAGCAAATAGTGATAAAGACATTAAAGTTATCGGGCCAATGGATGATATGAAAGAAGAAGTAGAGCAACCACATAAATAATGATTAATTTATATTGAAAATCGTTTTCTTAAAGTTTTGTTCCTTTGATTGTAGAGGGAAAACTGAATATAGTGGTTAGAAAAAAGTAAAACAATATATTAGTTTGAAGCTTAAAGAACTATACTTTAAATTTCTGATAATTAATTCAATAGCTTTTTAAATAATAATAGTAGAATTGGAGGGAGAAATGAAAAACATAAAACAAGAAAATTTAGAAAATAAAAATATAAAGAGACTTAAAATATTCCTTTTTTCTTTACTAATGATAATACTTTTGCTTTCGGTATCATTTTTAATTTTTGTTTCAGATTATTATAAAGCAGATAGTACTGCTATACAATTAACTAAAAAAGATGAAGAGGTTGAAGTTTTAGATAATTTAGCAATAATATCTCCAGCGGATCCATCTGATACTGCTATTATTTTTTACCCAGGAGCAAAAGTTGAATTTATATCATATATACCAATTTTAGAAAAGCTTAAAGAAAATGGAATTGCTAGTATTTTAATAAAAATGCCTTTTAATATGGCCATATTTAATGCTAATGCTGCAGATACAGTTTTTGACTTACTTCCAAATACTAAAAATTGGTACATAGGAGGACATTCTATGGGTGGTGCTATGGCAAGTAGGTATGCTTCTAAAAACCAAGATAAAGTAAAAGGATTAATTTTACTTGGTTCATATATATATGGTGATTATCCTCCTAAAAACACACTTACTGTGTATGGAACTTTAAATTCTGATATTGAGAAAAATATTGATTATACAGAAAATATACTTGTAATTGATGGTGGAAATCATGCTCAATTTGGAAATTATGGAAAGCAGAAAAATGATCCACTTGCAACTATTAGTCAAGAAAAACAACAAAACATTGCTGTTGATGCAATATTAGATTTCATTGGTCAGTAGTGGGATATAAAAAGGAGAAAAAAATGAAAAAAAGAATGGTAGAATCCTTAATTGGCGGCGCTATACTAGGAGTCGTTTGCGTGATAGGAGCTTATATACGCTCAGACTTCAACGCTACAAGAGGATTTGTATTTTCACTATGGTACAACAGGGTTATAATAGGTCTGGTTGTGGGTGCTCCATGGGCAAAAACAACAAAGATTAAAACACTAATTCGCGGAGCTATACTTGGACTTTTAGTTTCATTTGCATTTTTTGCAACTACAGGTTTTAAGGACCCAATAAGTTTTATTGCAGGAATTGTGTATGGTATTATTTTAGAAACTTGGCTTAGCAGGATAAAAAAATAGCAAAGCAAGAAATAAATCTTATATAAAAATTATTACTTCCGTTAAAAAGAAAGAAACAACACTATAAAACTATATATAATTCATAAAGCTTAAAGTAATATTCTTAAATTTTCTTGATTTATATTAAAAATCTTCGGGTTATAGGTAAATAATGTTATAATAAGTATATAATGTTTTTCTTACCGAAACGGAATATTAATAACAGGTCCACTTAATAATTAATATTTTAGTGTATATTATGAGATAGGAGAAAGAAATGATAAAGATGAAAAAAAGACGATCATATATAATGTTTTTTCTGATAATGATTTTTTTCGTAGGAGTTCATCATGTAAATGCTGAAGCGCAACAACTTTATGTAGTTCCTATAAAAGGAGAAGTTGGTCCAGCGATGGCATCATTTGTGTCAGAGAGTATTGAAGAGGCAGAGTTAAATAACGCCGCTGCAATAATTTTTAATATAAATACACCCGGTGGACAAATAGATAGTTCAATTAAGATTAGTAATAGTATTTTAGATACATCTATTAAAACAATAGCATATATAAGTGACGAAGCAATATCTGCAGGAACGATTATAAGTATCTCGGCAGAAAAAGTATATATGTCTCCCTCCTCTACAATTGGTGCAGCAGAGACTAGACCAAATGAAGAGAAATATATAAGTTATTGGACAGGGAAATTGCGTAACGTAGCACAAATTAGAAACAGAGATTCTAATTTGGTTGCATCTATGGCAGATGCTAATATTGAGATTAAGGGTGTTATTGATAAAGATAAATTATTAACACTTACATCAAAAGAAGCAATGGAGCTTGAATTTATTGATGGGATAGAAGACTCAATTGAACAAGTACAAAAAGCTGAAGATTTTTCGAATAATACTATTTATGAATTATCTCCTTCCTTCCAACTGAGGTTAGCATCAATGGCAACTAGTGTAACTGCAACATCAATTTTATTAACCCTTGGATTTGTGGGAGCTTTTATAGAAATAATTACCCCAGGTTTTGGGTTAGGAGGAGGTATTAGTTTGACAGCATTTGGTTTATATTTTACAGGTGTTTTATTAGCAGGTTTAAGCAATTGGGTAGTAATTGCAATATTTATTATTGGGATAATGCTACTTATTTTAGAAGTTATAGTGCCTGGTTTTGGAGTTCCAGGGATTTTAGGAATAATAGCTATTATGGCTAGTATTGTTATGGCTTCATCTTCAATAGAGCAAGCTTTAACATCTATTATTATAACTGTCATTTTGATTGTTATAGTCATATTGTTATTATTGAAGTTTTTGCCAAAAAATAATAAGTTTTTTGACAGAATTACTTTATCCACATCTTTAAATACTTCAAGCGGATATGTAAGTTCTAAAAATTATGATTCTTATAGTGGTAGGTTAGGAGTAACAATAACACCCTTAAGACCAGCAGGTAGTATTGAAGTAGATGGAAAAAGACTTGATGTTGTCTCTGAAGGTGTTTATATTGAGAAAGATCAAAATGTAAAGATTGTAAAAGTTGAAGGTAATAGAATTATTGTAAGGAAAGCAGATTAAAGGAGGATTTTAAAAATGCCAGAACAAATAGCATTAATTGTAATAATTGGTATAGTATTCATAGTATTGGCAGTAGTTTTCAGTTTTATACCTTTAGGACTATGGATTGCAGCATTAGCAGCAAAAGTTCCGATAGGTATTTTCACTCTAATAGGTATGAGACTTAGAAGAGTTGTCCCAAAGAAAGTAGTAGATCCACTTATAAAAGCAAGTAAAGCAGGTTTAACTGTCAAGGTAGACCAGTTTGAGGCGCATTATTTAGCAGGTGGAAATGTAGATAGAGTTGCAAATGCTCTAATAGCAGCGCAAAGAGCTGATATAACTGAGCTTACATTTGAAAGAGCAGCGGCTATAGATCTTGCGGGTAGAAATGTTTTAGAAGCAGTACAAATGAAAGTTAATCCTAAAGTTATTGAAACCCCAGTAATTGCAGCAGTTGCAAAAGACGGAATAGAAGTTAAAGTAAAAGCAAGAGTTACTGTTAGGGCTGATATAGATAGACTAATTGGTGGAGCTGGAGAAGAAACTATTATTGCTAGAGTAGGAGAAGGAATAGTTACAACAGTAGGTAGTTCTGAATCTCATAAGGCAGTTTTAGAAAATCCAGATTCAATATCTAAAAGAGTACTGGAAGCAGGACTTGATGCAGGAACTGCATTTGAAATATTATCAATTGATATTGCAGACGTGGATGTAGGAAGAAATATTGGAGCTCAACTTCAAACAGATCAAGCAGAAGCTGATAAACGTATAGCACAAGCTAAAGCTGAAGAGCGTAGAGCGATGGCTGTAGCTAGAGAGCAAGAAATGATGGCAGCTGTTCAAGAAATGAGAGCTAAGGTTGTAGAAGCCGAAGCAGAGATTCCTAAAGCTATGTCACAAGCGTTTAGAGAAGGTAACCTAGGCGTTATGGATTATTATAATATGAAAAACATACTAGCTGATACTGATATGAGAGAATCTATATCTAAAGTAGATAAAGGTACAGATAGAGACGAATAATAAACAATAACTAATAGGTGGTGATTTAATGGAAGAGTTTTTACCATTACTAATACTTATACTTATAGTAAGAGGAATATATGGTAGTAGAAAACGAAAAGAAAAATATACGCAGGAAAGAAGTAATATGAATCAAATGCCATCTCAAAATGAAAAAGCTCCAAATCCAAATTCTCTAAAAGGTTTAATATATGAACTCACAAGAGAGATGAATCCACAAAACATGGTGGGACAGGAAAAAGACTTAGCGAGAGAAGCAGCACAGAAAACAAATCAAAAAATAAATACTTATGATAAATTTCAAACAGAGAATAAAAATAATATGAATAAAAAATTATATCAAGAATCTCAAATTAGACAAGAGGAAATTGAAAAAGAAAAAATAATGTATAACTTGAAAGCAGAGAAAACTAAAAAGGTTTTAAAAAATAAAAAACCGAAAAATGTTTCTTTAGAATTTTCAAAAAACCCTTTAGTACAAGGAATTATTTTTTCTGAGATACTTGGACCACCAAAGTCTAAAAGATAATATTAGGGGTGCTATTGTAAAATAGCACCTTTTTAAGTCCATGTAGATTTAAAAAAGCTACATGGACTTTCTAATATTATGATAGTTAAATTTGATGTTCAGTATAAAAAACTATATTTAATATTTAGTTGGAAGGCAGTTGATTAGCTTTTGTTGATACGGATATTATTTATTTTCTTCTTCTTGATACAGGTCGTTCCTTTCCTAGCTTTTGCATTGAATTAACAAGGAATCCACCTTTAAATCTTTTTGGTTCGTATGATACTATAAATGCGTTTTCTTCATAACTTTCTATTAAATCTAAAAGCTCTTCTTCTCTATTTCTTTTTGTAAGTATTTCTAGTTTGTATCTTTTACTGTCTCTACCTTCACCTTCATAAACTGTAACTCCAAATCCCTTTTCTCTTAAATCGTCTATTAAAACTAAATTTCTATCCATAAGATTAACCGCAAAGTTATTGTACCCAATAGCAAGCTTTTTTTCAACAGCGCCTCCTATCAATATCCCTAGGCCAAAACCGATCGCATATACCAGCATAGCGAGTGGTCCTTGATCTCCACTGAATACAAGAGATAGACCAAATACATATATAAGTGATTCTAAAAAACCGAAAACAGATGCTGTGACTGTCATGTTTTTAACTAAAAATATAGTCCTAAGAGTTAGTAGTGGTACATAGATAAGTTGAAGTATTAAAATTAGAATTATGTTTATCATTTAATCACCTTTCATATTTAAATTTCTAATTTTAATTATAGACTAATACCAAGACCTTTCCAAATGAAATAGAAATATATATCTAGTTAAAATAAATAATGACATAATTACAGATGAGGTATATTTAATTAGTAGTGACCTTCAAGGATTTGTAGTAAAAGGATTAAGATTAGATAATGAAAGTATGTTAGCTGAGAAATGT
Organism: Clostridium sp.; assembly: GCA_012512905.1. GTDB lineage: Bacteria > Bacillota > Clostridia > Clostridiales > Clostridiaceae > JAAZDF01. The sequence continues at coordinate 3,131 of JAAZDF010000174.1, read as the reverse complement.
TATATAAACTGTGATTTTCAAGATATTTATTTTGTTTTTAATGACATCAAAACGCGAGAAATTACAGAATTAGATTATAATGATTTTAAAGCTGTAGACATAATAACAGTGATTTAAAAGCATTACAAAATAAATATTTGTTAACTTCAATAGTACAAATTTTAACTCAAAGTAAATAGTGCAAAGTATATTTAAAATAAGCGCTGATTTGTGGATAATAGAATTATATTTATAAACACTCTACTAATATATCTAAATAAGGTGTATAATTAATTCTTATGGACTTATTATTATATAATATTCAATACGAGGAGTGGGGAAGTTGCAACAGAAAGAAAATAAAATGGGAATTATGCCAGTAAGAAAACTTTTAATTAACATGTCTGTACCGATTATGATTTCAATGTTGATACAGGCTTTGTATAATGTGGTGGATAGTATTTTTGTAGCAAGGATTAATGAGAATGCTTTAACAGCGGTTTCTTTAGCTTTTCCGATACAAAATTTAATGATTGCTATAGCTGTTGGTACTGGGGTAGGTATTAACGCATTATTATCTAGAAATTTAGGATCACAAAAATTTAAAGAAGCTAATAAGATTGCTGAGAATGGCATATTTCTAGCTTTTTTTAGTTACGCTATATTTTTAATATTAGGACTTTTCTTTGCAAAAAGCTATTTTTCAAACCAGACAAATGATGCACAAATTATTCAATACGGAACATCGTATTTAACAATTATTTCTACTGCTTCTATTGGTTTATTTATGCAAATTACTTTTGAAAGGCTCCTTCAGTCTACAGGAAGAACTTTTTATACTATGGTGACGCAAGGGACAGGGGCTATAGTTAATATTATTTTAGATCCTATTCTTATATTTGGACTTTTTGGATTTCCTAAAATGGGTGTTGCAGGTGCAGCGGTTGCAACTGTAACTGGACAAAGTATAGCAGCGATTATGGCAATTTACTTTAATATAAAATTAAATAAAGAAATAACTTTAAATCTAAAGAAGTTTAAACCACAATTTTCTATAATTAAAAAGATTTATTCAGTAGGTATACCATCTATTTTGATGATTTCTTTGACTTCTATTACAACATATGGAATTAATAATATTCTAATTAAATTCTCGTCAACTGCTACAGCAGTCTTTGGAGTTTACTATAAATTACAAAGTTTTGTATTTATGCCGGTCTTTGGATTAAACAATGGTATGGTACCAATAATTGCTTATAATTATGGAGCGAGGCACAAGGAGAGATTAGTGGAAACCATTAAATTAAGTGTGGTTTACGCAATTGGAATAATGTCTATTGGCTTGATGATTCTTCAAATATTTCCGACTCAGCTTTTATCTTTATTTAATGCTTCAGAAGAAATGATGATAATTGGGTTACCTGCACTACGAATAATTAGTTTAGGATATATATTTGCAGGATTTAGTATTGTATCCAGCTCTGTTTATCAAGCTTTTGGAAAAGGGTTTTTAAGTTTGATTGGAGAAGTTATAAGACAGCTAGTAATTTTACTACCAGTAGTTTATATTCTTTCGCTTTTAGGAGATGTAAATATTATTTGGTGGGGATATCCTATTGCAGAAATATTGGCTCTGACTTTTAATATTATTTTTCTTAGATTTATCTATAAAAAAATTATTGATCCAATGGAAGATAAAAACACATTTTTATAATAACTGTAGGCAAGAAAAACTATTTCACTTTAAATTCATAATCTGAAAAACCTTGATTTATTTGAACTTAAATATAATGAAATATTTATAGGTTCTATAATATATATATAAATGATTATAAACGAATAAACAAAAAATGATAGATAAGAATATAATCTTATCTATCATTTTTAAATATATATAGGAATTTATGAAATTAAAATGCAGTCCATCCCGCATCTGTAACTGTAGTAGTACCGTTCATAATACTTGAGTCATCTGAAGCCAAGAATAAAAGTGTATTTGCAAGCTCTTCTGATGAAGCAGTTCTCATTGTATTGCCACAACCAGCCATAATTCTTTCTGTACCAAATGGGTGAGCATTCATATCCTCAGTCATTTCAGTATCTACTCCACCAGGACAAACAACATTGCATCTTATTCCATCTGGGCCATACATGTAAGCGATGTTTTTAGATAAACCAACTAAACCGTGTTTAGATGCAGTATAAGAAGCTCCAGCTCTAGCACCATAAAGGCCACCAACTGAAGATACATTAATGATATTTCCAGCTTTTTGCTCTAACATAATTTTAAGAGCTATTCTAGTAAGCTTCATAGGACTTGTTAAATTAATTTTTATAACCCAATCCCAAAGATCATCAGTTACATCCGCAAGTGGAACAAAGTTATCTAAAACACCAGCATTATTAACAAGAATATCAATTCTGCCAAATTTTTCCATAGTTTTATCTATAATGTTTTGTAGGTCCTCATCTTTACCCATATCACCTACAATTGGAGTTATAGAGCCTTCAAAATCTTTAGCCGTTTCTGCAATTTCATCAAGCCTATCTTTTCTTCTTGCAGTTGCAATAACTGAAGCACCTTCCTTTGCGAATAATAAGGCTGAAGATCTTCCAATACCAGAGCTAGCACCAGTTATAATAACAATTTTATCCTTTAATTTCATAACAATCTCCTTTTTAAAACTTGATTAGAATCAGTGGCTGGCAAACTATTAATACCTTTAATACTTTAATGAATATAGTATAACATAGATGTTAATTATTTGTCAATCACTTAAAAAATATTGAATAATGATAAAAAATAATTAATAGGGTATAATTATACTTAGTAAATAGCATCAGAAAGAGAGAAAACATATGAGACCATTTAGAAAAAAAATTATAAGAATTTTATCTAAACCACATTTAAATTTAAAGAAAAATTATAAGATATATAGAAAAGTTATTAGTTTCTTCAACCCACCAATTATAAGAGAATATAGGACATTGGACCATAAAATGCTAGTAGAAGGAAGAGAAATTCCAGTTAGAGTCTTTCTTCCAAAGGAAAATCAAACTAATAAAGTTTTAGTGTTTTTCCATGGTGGTGGTTGGGTAACAGGAGATATTGATAGTTATACTAACGTATGTAGAAATATGGCAGATATTAC
>JAAZDF010000021.1 GCA_012512905.1 Clostridium sp. | reverse complement strand
GAAGGCTCTCTTAGATTAGGAGAAAAAGAAAACCTAGGATTTGGATTTAATGGAAACCAAGAACAGAGAGAAAACAGACAAGGTGAAAACTTTGAAAACAGAGAAAATTTAGGCCAAGGACGCCGTGACCATCATGAAAATATGGGAAATAGAAATGTTAACGGCAGTGGATTAAGACTTAGAGATAATTCATGCGCAGACCCTATTAAATAATAAAACATAAAATATAAAAGTTGAAAACTGAATAAAAGAACTTAGAGATAGACCGCTTTCTGGTCTATCTTTTTTAATTTTTTTAAAAAATACTTTATATATATTGACAAAATACTTTTAAAGAGTTACTATTATGTAAGTACTCACTAACATAAGGAGGAAATAATGAATACTAAAGGAAAAGTTAAAAGAATGACTAAAGAAGATAGGGAAAAGCAAATACTTAGTTCAGCTTTAAAAGTCTTTGTAGAAAAAGGTTATAATGGCGCGACCACTCAAGAGATTGCGAAATCTGCTGATGTATCAGAAGTTACCCTTTTTAGATATTTTGCTTCCAAAGAAGAAATATTTATGAAAAGTGTAGATCCAATAATTATAGACACATTAAAAGATAGCATAACAGCCTCAGATAAACTTAGCCCAGTAGAGCAATTTAAATATGTTTTAACAGAAAGAATGAAAGTTATTTCTACAAATTACGAGGTATTAAGGCTTATTTTAATGGAAAGCCAGATATCAGATAAGTTTGGAGAAATGGATTATATAACTAAAGTCACAAATATAATAAAAGATATGATGCTTAAAACTGGAATGGAAATAGAAAATGAAGAGTTAGCTTTAAGACTTCTTATGGGAGGTATATTATCATTTTTATATATCCCAGATGAAAAAGGAGAAAACATTAAGGAGTTTGTGGAAAAAATTACGAATTCTTTGAAAAGTTGTTTTTAAAATAAAAAACAAGGACAAATACTAAGTTTTAACAAACAATAATAATAAAAATTAATTAAAAGTGAAATTACTAAGATTTTAAATTTAGACATTAGATACAAAACAGGGGGAACACTATACGTGAATAAATTATTTAACTTTATAGGTGAAAAAATAGAAAAAAATCCTGTTAAGATCTTACTGAGCACTATATTAGTATTTATACTACTAATAGTAGGTGCTTTTAATGTAAAGATGGCAACAGGAAATGAAACTTTAGTTGACAAAAATAATGATGTATTTAAGTCAAATGAAGCGATGGAAGAAAACTTTGGTGGGGACTCAATTATAGTAATGTTTGAGGCTGAAAATGAGAAAGATCTTTTATCTATAGAAAACATAGAAAAAATGTGGAATGTAGAAAAAAAGTTTGAAAATGAAGAAAATATTTTTTCGTTTATGAGCCCAGCATCTATCACCAATCAAATGACAGATATGCAGTCAAAGGAAATTAAAAGCCGGGTATCTGATATTAGTGGTGGCTTAGATGAAATGTCTCTAAAACTAATTGAGATAGGAACTGAACTCGGTAATAAGGATATGCCAAGTCCTGATGAAATTGAAAAGAAATTAGATAGCTTAATGAAGAATATGGATCCAGACAAACTTATGCAAAACATGCTTAAAGATCAAGAAGTTGAAATGACTAAAATGACTGGAGAAGTATCTAAAGTAAGTGGTGGCCTTGCTGAAATGGGAAGTAGGCTAACTGCTATAGGCTCAGACTTAGCTAGCAAAGATGTTCCAAATCCTAAGGAAATAGAAAAGAAATTAGATAACTTAATGAAGACTATAGACCCAGATAAACTTATGGAAGAGATGCTTGGCGAACAAGAAGCAGAGATGGCAGCTATGGAACAAAAAGTAGGACAAATGAGCTCCCAGTTAAGTGAAATGGGTAGTGGACTTATAACTATGGGGACGAATCTTCAGAATATAGAGTCTCTAGATATGAGTAATATACAAAATAAATTAAAAGAATTAGAAAATATTTCAGCTGCATTTGATAGCTTAATATTAGGTCAAGATAATTTAGGCGCTGGAATAACTGAACTTGGCGGCGGACTTTCTAACTCATCAAATGGGCTTAGTGGGCTTGCTAATCAATTAAAACAAATGGCGAATCAAACAGATAATCCAGAATTGAAAAGTCAATTAAACGAGATTTCTGAAAATATAAGGGCAAGTTCAGAAGCTTTAGGAACTATGTCAGGAAAAACAAATCAGCTTAAAGAAGTACCAACTAAGACTTCTACTGGTTTAGATAATATAAAACTAAATTTAGAAAAAGAAATAAATGAGATGAAAGCTAGTCTACCTCAAGGTATTCCAGCGGGTCAGTTAAAAGAAATGTCGGCTAATCTTATAAATATGGGTAATGGATTAAATAAGTTCAGTACTAATATATCAAATTTACCAGGAGAAATTGGTGGATCTTTAGGAGATGCACCTTCTAAAATGATATCTGACATGATGGCAAAAATGGAAAAAGAAATAACTGGAATGAAGTCAAATTTATCTGGTGGTATTTCTCCTGATGAGTTAAAGACAATGTCTAGTGGATTTACTACTATGGGTAAAAATTTAACAGAAATGAGTGGTGGAATATCAAATTTACCTAATGAACTAAGTGGAGCTTTATCTGGTGGAGGAGATCCATCAAGTATATTTGCTGATATGACATCTCAAATAGAAACTGAAGTAGAGAACATGAAGTTAGGCCTCTCAGGAGGAATTGATCCTGATGAACTTAAGACTATGGCTGCTGGTTTTGTAACTATGGGTGAAAACCTAGCTGATATATCAAAGGGGCTTTCTACTTTCCATAGTAAATCAGGAATGATGATTTCTAATATTCCGGAAAATCAAGAAGAACTTGATAATTTATTATACGACGAAGATGGAAAGCTACGAACTATATTTTCAGATGTAGTAGTAGATGATAATCACAGCGTAATGATGATTAAACTTGATGGAAATTTAGATGATGAGTATAAGGACGCTATATACGAAGATTTAAGTTTAGCTTTAGAGAAAGAAGAGTTTAAAAGTATAGGCTATACAGTATCTGGTAAACCTGTTTTAGATACTTCCTTAAGATCTGAAATGAAGTCAAATATGCAGGTTATGGTAGCTATGGCTGTTGTAATAATGTTTATCATACTTCTTTTAGTATTTAAAATTAGGTGGAGAACATTAAGTCTTGGGATTATATTTGTATCTGTAATTGCTACTCTTGGATTTATGGGAACTTTAAATGTTCCAATGACAATGGTTTCAATGGCAGTATTTCCTATATTAATTGGTCTTGGAATAGATTATTCTATACAGTTTCAAAATAGATATGAGGAAGAGAAATCTGCAAAAGTGACTTTAAGACATATTGGTAAGGCCGTTGGAATAGCCGTACTTGCTACAGTATTAGGATTTATATCCCTTTACGCCTCTCCAGTACCAATGATAAAAGACTTTGGAAAAATGCTTACAATAGGTGTGATTATAAGTTTTATAGGATCAGTATTCCTTCTTATGCCTATACTTCATTTAAGAGATACTTTTGGAGAAAAAGAAAATAAAGACAAAAAGCTTTTAAATGAAAAAGAGACTTTTATAGAAAAAGGACTTTATAAGACTACCAAATTTGTAGTAAAGCATTCAATAGCAGTTATTGTAATCGCTATAGTTATTGCATCAATGGGTGTTGCTGTAGATAGTAAAGTTGGAGTAGAAACGGATATAGAGACATTTATGCCTCAAGATATGGAGGCCCTTGCTGATATACATGAAATTAGAGATATTTTAGGTTCTACAAATCAAATGGCCATATATATGGAAGATGATAATATATTATCTGAGAAAAATGTGTCCTGGATGAATAGAACTAGGGGCTCTATTGAAAGTAAATATTCTGATGTTGTAGTAGATATAAAGTCTATTGATAGCGTAGTTGGTAATATTTCTGAGGGAGAAAATCTTTCTTACAAAGAATACATCGATACTGTAAATGACTTGCCAAAAGAGCAAAGAAAGATGTTTGTAAATGAAGACTCAGATAAGGCGGTAATTTTATTAAATGTAAGTCACCTTTCAACAGAAGATATGCAAAGCTTTGTAGAAGAGCTAAAGGAAGATCTAAAAGATGCTCCTATGAATGTTAGCGTTACTGGAAAAAGTGTTTTGGATGTAGAAATGGTAGAAGGCCTTACAGAAGGTAGGGTAAAAATGACTTTCCTTGGAATTGCTTTAGTTTTCCTCGTACTACTTATTATATACAGAAATGTATTTAAAGCTTTTATAGCGGTATTTCCTATAATATTAATAATAGGAATGTCAAGCGGTATAATGTACCTTTTAGGCCTCAGTTATACACCAATAACAGCTACTCTTGGAGCCTTAGTACTTGGCATGGGTACAGAGATGACCATAATGCTTCTTGAAAGATATGTGGAAGAAAGAAAACAGGGAATAGAAAAACTTGATGCAATGCTTATTACTGTGAGAAAAATAGGAAAGGCAACTGTAGCTTCAGGACTAACAACAATTGGAGGCTTTAGTGTACTAATGGCTTCAAAATTTGTTATATTAAAAGACTTTGGTCTTATGACTGTAATAAATATATCCTTAGCATTAATTAGTACATTTATTATACTTCCAGCTGTGTTAGTCTTAATGGATAAATTTATTATAAATAAAAATGACATAAAAATAGGCAGAGAAAAATCTTCTGAAAGTTTGGAGGGAAACTATGAAAAATTATAGAAAAGTTATACAAGTAATTTCTTTAATACTCTTTGGCGTATTAATTTTTACTGGTAAAATGCAGCTTTGGTTGGCTATATTTTTAGTAGGGCTTTTCTTATCTACAATGATAGGAAGAGTCTACTGTGGATATATATGTCCTATAAATACTGTAACAGAAGTAATTGATAAAAGTGCTGATAAAAAGAAAAGAAAAAGGATAAAAACCCCAAATTGGATGAAAAGTCCTTTTGTAAGATATGGGATGTTAGGACTATTTCTTTTAACTATGGTGTTTGTATTTGTAACTGGCAAAAAACTTCCAGTACTTCCAGTTTTGTTTGCAGCTGGCGTTATTCTGACAGTGTTTTTTGAGCCAAGTTTCTGGCATAGGTATCTTTGTCCATATGGAACATTGTTATCTATTTTTTCTACAAAAAAGAAAAAAGGATATTTTATTGAAAATGAAAATTGCATAAAGTGCGGCATATGTGTAAGAGCTTGTCCATCAGATGCAATAATTTGGGATGATAAAAATACTTATCCTGAGATTAATAGAAAAGAATGTTTAGTTTGTGGAAAATGCGAAGAAGTATGTCCAAAAGATACAATTAAATTTTTAAGCTAAATAATATAAAAACAGGGGATATAATGACTTTATTATGTCTCCTGTTTTTTATGCGTAATAATTATAAATAACCTCTAAAAAGTTATTTTTTTCATCTATTTTATTCTTTAGTGATGCTATATTAAAGTCGTGGACTAAATTAAAATCCTTAATATCAAGTTTTATCAGTTTTTTGTCTCTTAGCTCCTCTTTAACAACTTCCTCATATAAAAAAGTAATTCCAAAATTATTTTCAACAAGATTTTTTATTGCATTAAAGTTTCCAATCTCAAGACGTGACTTGAAATTATCTTTATTTATGTTTTTGTTTTCCAGTGCATTTAAAAGTATGGCCCTAGTTCCAGATCCCTTTTCCCTAATAATTAAAGTTTCAGAAACTAAGTCATCAAAGCTAAGGCTTGTATTTAAAAATTTACTTTTACTTGAAGCGACTCCTATAAAATTAGACTTTTTAAATAATTTTGTATTATATTTTTTCTTCTCAAAAGATCCTTCAATTATAGCGGCATCTATAACTCCTTCTTCTAATTTCCTAAGCAGAGTCTCTGTATTTTCAACATACATCTTGATATTTGCACTCGAATTATTCTCAAGATAATTTTTAATTATAGTGGGCATAACATATTCACCAATTGTAAGGGTTGCACCAATTGAGTAGTCTTCATTTTCTTTTGGAAATTTATCAAGGTTTTCTTTAATTTTATTATTATTAGCTACCATTTCTATGGAATACATTCTAAGCATTTTTCCCTCAGCTGTTAAAGTTAAAGTTTTGTCTTTATAATCAAATAATTTTATCTTATATTCCTTTTCAAGAGCTTTTATTTGCTGGGAGATTGCTGGCTGGGTAAGATTTAATTCCCTGGCTGTTTTTGTATAATTTAAATTTTTACATAGTTTTAAAAACGTATGGATTTTATTATCAATCATCTCATATTCACCTTTCTTTTATTATAAGAAGCACCTACGACTATAAATTATATTTATGGATACATTAATATATATAATTTGATATTATAGTATAATTATAATAAAATCAATATATAAAGTAAATAAATTTCATAGATAATATTAAATTTGAAAAGGTGGTAAGAAATGCAGAAAATAAAAGATTATAGCTTTGGATTAGCTCTTGCTATTATAGTAGCTTTAATGAGTATATATATAAGTGGCCTTGTGCCAAATAAAATTATAGGAGCGAGCGTATTCGCCCTACTAATAGGAATGGCAATGAATCCTTTAATCAGAGGCAAAGAAGATGAATTTATGCCTGGACTTAATTTTGTCTCTAAAAAAATACTTAAGTTTGCAATAATACTCATGGGTGCAAGTCTTAGTTTTACTCAAGTGCTTGAAGTTGGAAAATATTCTTTATTTGTTATGATGTTTACCCTTGTAACAGCATTTGGAGGAGGATATCTAGTAGGGAAACTTTTTAAAATGGACTGGAAACTTTCTAGCCTTATATCTGCTGGGACAGGTATATGTGGTGGATCTGCAATAGCTGCTATTTCTCCAACAATAGAAGCAAAAGACTCTGATGTAGCCTATGCTATTTCAGCAACATTTATATTTGATGTTCTAATGGTGATATTATTTCCAATAATGGGAAGATTTTTTAATATGTCAGATATGGGCTTTGGACTTTGGACTGGTACGGCTGTAAATGATACATCCTCTGTAGTAGCTGCAGGCTATGCTTTTTCAGATATTGCTGGAAACTATGCAGTTATTGTAAAGCTTACTAGGACCCTTTCAATCGTTCCTATAGTACTTATTTTTTCATATATAAATGCAAAGATTAAAAGTAGGAAAGCAGTGGAAAAGGGAGTAGAGAAAAAGAAAGTTAATATAAAAGAAATCTTTCCTTGGTTTATATTAATGTTTTTAGCAGTTGTTGCTCTTAAAAGTATAGGAATAATTACAGAAGGAATGGGAGGATTATTATCAACAATTAGTAAGTTTTTAATGGTGGTTGCCTTAGCTTCAATAGGACTTAAAACTAATTTTAAATCTGTATCTAAAAGTGGAATATTACCTATGGTTCATGGATTTATAATATCTCTCGCTGTAGTTGTTGTATCATTTTTAGTGCAAAGAATGCTTGGACAAATTTAAGAAAGTAAAGACTTATACTATTTATTTAGGCCAGAAAGAGATAGGAGTATAAAAACATAAAAGTAGAAAAGTATATTAAATCTGAATATAGCTATACCAATGAATGAAATATTGGTATGGCTATATTTTTTATTTAAAGATAAAAATTCGTTTTAATTTCATTTTTTAGAGATATTAGAAATATCTTTTTGAGATTAAAAAAATTAGATATAAATGCTAGTCTATGGTTCTAGAAAAGAAAAATAATAAGATTAAAGTTAGAAAAACATAGTTTTGCCACAATCTATTGTTAGTATGTATATGCAGATAAAATGGGTCACAAATAATATATAGCAAATATTAATAATTATTATTCCATATTTCTCTTGTTTTATGTAGTTACTCAGTTAAAAAAAATATATATATCAAAAATCAGATTTTTGATATAAGAAAAAGTATTTAATAAAAGAAAGGGAATAATATGGAAAATTTAAGTATTAGGAAAGCAATCAAGGAAGATTTAAATAGTATATTAAAAATAAAAAAACAAGTACATAAACTATATGCTGAAAAACGGCCAGACCTATATAAAGTTAGTGGAGTTTTATATTCTGAAGAATTTCTAAAAAGTTTTTTTGAAAACAATAAAAAGGTTATCCTTGTTACAATTAGTGATAATGAAATCATAGCATATAGCTTTTTAGAATTTATAGATGTTAATATTCCAATGATGGTGGAAAGAAAATACATCTATATTCATGACTTTGCTGTTTCAAAAAAATATAGGAATCAAGGCATTGCAAGCGGCTTATTGATACATATTGAAGAATATGCAAGAGAAAAAGGGGCTTTAAAGCTTGAACTTGCTGTTCATCTGTTTAGTCAAGAAGCAATTAAACTTTATAAAAAGATTGGATTCACTCCAAGAGCAGTTAGAATGGAAAAAGAACTAGATTCCGATAAAAAGAATTAAAAGAAAGACACTATAAAAACTAATTTTAAAGAAAAAATGGAAATGATTCTATATTTTCTTATAAGCTAGTAATAGCGAGCTTTACTCGTAGAAATTGACTTTTAGATAATATAATTTTTACATACACTTTTTAATTTGTTCAATAAGATTAAGTATAATTATATTAAATAGTCAAAGTATTGGTCTATTTAATATAAATTTTATTACTTAAAAATTCAAATAAGGAGTGAACATTAATTTATGGACAAGAAAAAAGAAAATATGTCTAATCATAAAAATCATGGTCATGAGAATCATAGTAATGGTCATAATGGTGATGGGGAAGAAAAACATGGTCATCACAATCATCATGAAATGATGATAGAAGATTTCAAAACTAGATTTTTTATATCACTAATTGTTACAGTGCCTATACTTATTCTTTCACCAATGATTCAAAGTTGGTTTAATTTTAGTGTTCAGTTTACAGGAGATAAATATGTACTTTTAGCTCTAGCAACTTTTATATTCTTTTACGGTGGCTGGCCATTTTTAAAAGGGCTAAAAGAAGAGCTAGAGAAAAAAGAACCTGGAATGATGACCCTTATAGCTATGGCTATAACTGTATCTTATCTTTTTAGTGCAGCTACAGTTCTTGGACTTGAAGGAAATGATTTCTTTTGGGAGCTAGCAACTCTTATTGACATTATGCTTTTAGGTCACTGGATAGAAATGAGATCTATTATGAGCGCATCAAGTGCCCTTGAAAAACTTGCGAAACTTATGCCAAGCACTGCTCATTTGATTGAAAATGGAGATGTAGTTGAAGTTAACCTTTCCAAGCTGAAACCAGGAGATAAAATACTTGTAAAGCCAGGAGAAAAAATACCAGCAGACGGAGTAATTATAAAAGGTGCAAGCTATATAAATGAATCTATGCTTACAGGAGAATCTAAACCTGTAGAAAAAACTTTAAATGATAAGTTAATAGGCGGGTCCATTAATGGAGATAGTTCTTTAGAACTTGAGGTTCAAGGTACTGGAAAAGATTCTTATCTTTCTAAAGTAATTACTATGGTAGAAAGAGCTCAGGAATCAAAATCAAAAACTCAAAACTTAGCAGACAGGGCAGCTTTTTGGCTAACAATAATAGCCTTAACAGTTGGTATTGGGACCTTTGTAGTTTGGTATCTTATTAATGGAGATGTAGCTTTTGCAATTACAAGAATGGCAACAGTTATGGTAATAACTTGTCCTCACGCCCTGGGACTTGCAATGCCTCTTGTCGTAGCTGTATCAACAGCTGAATCTGCAAAAAATGGTCTACTTATAAGAAATAGAACTCAATTTGAAAATGCGAGAAAAGTAGATACTGTTGTATTTGATAAAACAGGAACCCTTACAGTGGGAGAATTTAAAGTTAATTTTATAGAAATATTTGATCAGAGCTTTGATGAAAAAAAGGTTATACAGTATGCATCAGCTCTTGAGAGAAATTCTGAGCATCCTATAGCAACAGGAATTATGCAAAAAGCAGAAGAACTAGACGTAAAGCCTGTTAATGCTGAAGAATTTACCGCTATTAAAGGTAAAGGAGTTCAGGGGATAATTGACGGCAAAGAAGTACTAGTTGTGAGCCCCGGTTACTTAAGAGAAGAAGGAATAGATGTTCCAGGAAACCTACCTGACACTGATATTTCAACAGATGTATTCTTATTAATTGAGAAAAAATTGATTGCAGCTATTGGACTATCAGATAAAATAAGAGAAGAGTCTATGGAGGCTATAGAGTCTTTGCATAAGCAGGGAATTAAAACATGGATGCTTACAGGAGATAATGAAGTTACAGCAAAATTTGTATCTGAAAAACTTGGACTTGATGGTTACTACGCAGAGGTACTTCCAGATGAAAAACAAGAGAAAATAAGAGAACTTCAAATGCAAGGAAGATACGTAGCTATGACAGGAGACGGCGTAAATGATGCTCCAGCTCTTGCAGAAGCTGATGTGGGAATTGCAATAGGATCAGGAACCGACATTGCAGCAGAAACTGCAGATGTTATATTAGTAGACTCAAATCCTAAAGACGTTGCAACTCTTATTAATTTTGGTAAAAAAACTTATAGTAAAATGATTCAAAACTTAATATGGGCAACTGGATATAACGTAATTGCTATCCCTCTTGCAGCAGGTGTACTTTATAACTTTGGCATTGTTATCTCCCCAGCAGTAGGAGCCATACTTATGTCTCTTAGTACAATTATAGTAGCTATAAATGCAAAACTTTTAAAAGTAGAAGACTAGGAATTCAAACAAAAAAGAGGTGAAGTTTTGAATAAAAACTTTAAATGGTATTTAGTAATATTTATTTCAGTGATATTTCTTGGTTATTTTGTTATGGGAATGGTAAGAAATGCTGAAGATTTAGATACATCTAATGGACTCCTATCAGAGAATCCATTAGTTACAGATAAAAATGAAGATAAAGACGAAAATGAAGATAAAGATGAAAATGAAGATAAAGATGAAGATATAAATTTGAACAGCCTCCCTATTCCAGAAATATTAGAAAATAAATCTAATGAAAAAGGAAAAGCTGAATTTGATCTTGAGGTTAATTATGGAGAAAAAGAGTTTATGAACCTCCCCTACTGAGCTAAAGCACAG
>JAAZDF010000173.1 GCA_012512905.1 Clostridium sp. | reverse complement strand
TTGTGGAATATAATGACGATCTAGACCATATTCACATATTGTTTGAAGGTAAGCCTAATTTAAACCTGTCTCACTTTATAAACGGATTAAAAACGAATTCATCTAAGCATATTCGAAGAGAGTATGCTGATACTCTAGAAAAGTACTACTGGAAACCCTACTTTTGGAGTAATTCATATTTTATAGGTGGGGTGAGTGAAAGGTCAGCAGATATTGTAAAGGAATATATTAAAAATCAAAAAAATAAAAATTCACCCCCTACTGAGTGCAGTAGCGCACAGAAGGGGTACTCTTTTTAAGATGGATAGAACTTAAGTATATGATATAATTAAATACATTACGTATGAAGGGAATTGATTTAATGAGTAATTTACCAAATTGTCCAAAGTGTGAATCAAAATATACATATGAAGATATGCATATTTTAGTTTGTCCTGAATGCGGACATGAATGGAGTTTATTTGAGGAAGATTCTGTTTCCGAGGAAAAAGAAACAACTGTGTCTGTCGTTAGAGATGCATATGGCACCGAACTAGTAGATGGGGATGACATAACTATTATAAAAGATCTAAAAGTTAAAGGAAGCTCTAATCCACTTAAAATAGGTACTAAAGTTAAAAACATAAAATTAATCCAAAATGGGGATCATAATATTGATTGTAGAATAGATGGTTTTGGGCAGATGGAGCTCAAGTCTGAATTCGTTAAAAAAGCTTAGTAAAAGCACTAAGTGATTAAAATACTTAGTGCTTTTTTCCTATTTAGCAAAATTAAATTTATATTTGTTAAATTCTAGTGCAATTATTTAGTCTATATTGTATAATTATTAGACCTAGGCACTATATATAGTGTATTTTAATTTTATAGGAGGATTAATTTATGTATAAGGAGTTTTTCTCAATGGTTAAAAAAAACAAGTCTAATAATACAATTGTTATTGATGGGGTAGTTGGAGTCGGTAAAACTACTCTTATGAATTTATTACACGATGAGCTCGGATACGAATATTTTATAGAACCTGTTGTAGATAATCCAATTCTTGATAAGTTTTATCATGACAGAAAAAGATATTCATTCCCACTTCAAATTTTCTTTTTAAATAGAAGATTTAAAATGCTTAAAGAAGCATCTGAAGTTAAAGAGCTTACTTTAATGGATAGAAGTATATATGGAGATCTTATATTCGCTAAGTTATTAAATGCTAACAATGAAATGGACGATGATGAATTTAATCTCTACATGGAGCTACTCGCAAATATGCTTGACCATGTGGAAGCACCTAAGCTTATGATTTATCTTGAAATAGACACAGACTCTGCAATAAAAAGAATTAATGACAGAGGTAGAGATTACGAGCAAATAGTTGAAAGAGAGTACTGGGATAATTTAAACAAAGAATATCAAAGTTATTTCAAAGAATATAATTTATCGCCACTTTTAACAATTGATGCTAGTAAATATGATCTTGCAAATAATGAAGACGACAGGCAGTATATTGTTAATCTTGTTAAATCTAAACTAAAACCCTTATAGTCTCAAAGAAATATAATAATACTTAATAAAAACTCCTAGTTAAATAATCCTGACTTTTTCATTTCAGGTATATATTTAACTAGGAGTTTAATTTTTTACTTTATAATAGCTTTTTAAAAAATTAAAGAACAAAATATTATTTTTCCCCTTATTTATTTAGAAATCCATTTTATTTGCAGATATTTTAGATAAGTATCCTTCTTTATCAGCATATGATATCTTTATCCAATGAGGTACACTTTTAAGCTTTTTATATTTAGCATCTTTTTTTATAGTTCCAATTTTTTTACTTTTAGAGTCAGGCTCTTCCCTAATATCAAAACTCTCTATATCTTCTATTTTTTTGTATTCTACCTTTTTATCTTCTACCTTTTTATCTTCTATCTTTTTATCTTCTATCTTTTTATTATTTCTGTTTGATTTATCCGAATTAGTGTTTTTCTTAACTTTTGATGTTTTCTTATCATCTTTTTCTTCAAGAACACCTTTAGAAATAACTGTCTTGAAATATTTTTTTTCTTCTAACTCATCATTATAAAAATCAATTTCAGCTTCTTCTGATGATTTTTTAATGATTCTTGTATTATTTCTTTCTTTTCTAAGACTTTTTTTAATTCTGTTAAATTTTAAACTTTGAATTAAGCTTTCTATAATATTTAATATTAATTTCATCATAACTTGTAGTATCCTTTCCTAATCTTAGTGATAAACTTTTTTTGAAGCATTTCCTTTATTATACAACAAATTCAGGTTGTTTTTTTATATTACGTTATTTAACACTTTATACCATATTTTTATTCAGAAAATGACTTCCATTTAATATTTATATGGAAAGAGAGTGATTTTGGATATCTCCAGCTTCACTCTCTAAATATTTATATTCTATTCTCCACGCTAAACTATTTCTTTTCTACCTTCTAAAGCTTTTGAAAGAGTTATCTCATCTGCATACTCTAAATCGCTTCCAACTGGCATTCCCGAGGCTATTCTAGTTACCATAATATCAAGAGGTTTTAAAACTCTTGATATATACATAGCAGTAGCTTCACCTTCTATAGTAGCATTTGTTGCAACTATAACTTCTTCTATTTCTGATGACATTCTTGTAATTAAATTCTTAATATTTATATCCTCTGGACCTCTTCCGGCCATAGGGGAGATATTTCCATGAAGTACATGGTATACACCATTATAATCCCTAACTCTTTCTACAGCCATAATATCTTTTGGATCTTCAACTACACATATAATATTTTGATTTCTACTTGGATTCCTACAAATAGAGCACGGATTCTTTTCTGTATAGTTTCCGCATACAGAGCAGTACTTAATAGTTCCTCTAGCCTCTATTAGAGCCTCTGCAAACTCTTTAACTTCATCTCCTGGTAGATTAAGTATATGAAGTGTTAATCTTTGTGCAGTCTTACTTCCTATTCCAGGAAGCTTTGCAAACTCCTCTATAAGCTTTTCTATTGCAACTGGATAAAAATCCATTCTCTCACCTCAATTAAAACATTCCTGGTATTCCACCAGCTAATTTACCCATAACTTTTTCTGAATCCTCTTCTGCCATAGTTATAGCATTATTAACTGCTGTTAAAACTAGGTCTTCAAGCATTTCTACATCTTCTGGATCTACTACATCTGGATCTATATTAACTTCTATCAGTCTTTTTTTACCATCTAATTTAACAGTTAACGCTCCACCACCTACTGATGATTCATAAACTTTTGCTTCTAGTTCTTTTTGATTTTTTTCCATTTCCTTTTGCATTTTTTGAGCCTGCTTCATAAGCTGGTTCATATTTCCTCCGCCCATTCCTGGGAAACCTCTTGCCATATTAATTACCTCCGTAAAATTATAATTCTTTTCTATATAAATATTTTAATACATAAAGATTAAATATAAGCTAACTATTCATCTAAAACACTTATTCCCATATCCTCTAAATCAGATGGACTATTGGAATTTTTCGGCATATTATCATTAGAATCTTCCCTACTTGGAACTTCTCCTTCTACAGAAAATCTAAACCTCACATCTTCATTTAATATTGATGATGCAGCATTTTCAAGTATGTCTTTATTATCTTTAAGTTCTAATCTTTTTTTATTAAAAGAATACTGTTTTCCAAATCTTATTTCTATCACGCCTCTATCAACTTTAACTGGTTTTCCAGTTATTATTGAGGCCATAACTATCATTTGTCTTCTAGCTTTTAAAGCTTCCATTATTTCATTCCATGATCTATTTACAGTTTCTAAGTCAAGGGTACTTTTATCATTTAAATCTTCCTCTTCTATTTTCACTGCTTCTTTAACTATTTTAAGATTTTCTTTTTCAATATCGTTAGCTACATCTTTTGTTTCTGCACTTCTACCTATTGTATTCGGATTTTTTCTCTTTTTCTTTGCTTTTTCTTCAGGAATACTTTCTTCACTAACCTCTACAAAAGATCCTCTTGAAACTCTATCTTCAAGTCTTGATATTCTTCCAACAATAGCTTCTTTTGAAGTATCAAGTTCATTTTTTGTAAGAGTTATTATAGCTACTTCTAAATATATCCTAGATTGTTTAGAAAACTTAGATTGCTCTTCAGCTTCTTGAAGAACTCTTATAATTCTAGTTATAACGTCACTTGTTACTAGTTTTCCTTGATTTTTAATTATTTCTATATCTTCTGAAGACCTATCTATTACATCTTCTGGATTTTGCATAATTTTACTTACTAAAATATTTCTAAACTGTAATATTAAGTCCTTTGTAAGAGCATGGGGATCTTTACCACTTCCTATAATTTGATCTAAAATATTTATAGATTCTTTTACATCTTTTCTTAAAATTGAATCTGATAATCTAAAAACATTTTCGGTTTCTGATAGTCCCAGCATATCAAGGACTTCTACATAGTCTATCTTGCCGTCACCCATACTTATAGCCTGATCCATTATGCTAAGAGCATCTCTCATAGCACCATCGGATATTCTTGATATAAGCTCTAAACTTCTATCTTCAGCATATATTCCTTTGTGCTTAGCTATAAGCCTTAATCTTTCTTCAATATCTTTATAGGAAATCCTCTTGAAATCAAATCTTTGACATCTTGAAAGAACTGTCACTGGAAGTTTTTGAGGATCCGTAGTTGCTAAAATAAATATTACATGACTCGGAGGTTCTTCAAGAGTTTTTAAAAATGCATTTACTGCACCCATCGAAAGCATATGAACCTCATCAAGAATATATACTTTGTATTTGCCTTCGTGAGGCGGATATTTTACTTCTTCAATTAATTCTCGTATATCATCCACTTTATTGTTAGTTGCAGCGTCTTGCTCTATAACATCTAAGGAAAGTCCTTTATCAATTTTTATACACATGCTGCACTCATTACATGGTTCACCGTCAATTTGATTTAAACAATTTAGAGATTTCGCCATAATCTTTGCACAAGTTGTTTTACCTGTCCCTCTTGTACCACTAAACAAATAAGCATGACCTATTCTATTCATTCTTATTTCATTTCTAAGAGTTGTTGTTATATGATCTTGACCTACAACATCTTCAAAAGTCTGTGGTCTCCACTCTCTATACAGTGCTTTATAACTCAATACTTATCACCTTCTTTTTTAACCCTATAGTCGATTATACAATAAATTATATCTTTTTTCATTTACTTTAATTATATACACTACTACTTATTATATACTATAAAACAAAATTAACTCCTTTTTTCACCATATAGTAAAAAAAGGAGTTAATTTTTTTATTTTAGTTTATATAAGACCGCGCACCTTACTTTGTAAATAATCTTTTAAGCGTTACCCAAACAGTTAACTCAAGGTAGGTTTGCCACGGCACATGGAAAATTCTATTTATCGCTGCTATCTTCCGATCCTGACGAGGTTCATAGACATCCATTGCGTGGGACCCACCTATCAACATCACTTATAAGGGTCAGACCTTAGAAGTTTAAATCCTAGGTAAGGAATTCAATCCTGCTATAGCGGTTTGCAGGTTACAGGGCACCGCTAACTCCCCATCTAGCACGGAAATGGCGGAGAGAATGGGATTCGAACCCATGATTGAGTTTCCCCAATACCCGCTTTCCAGGCGAGCTCCTTCAACCAGCTCGGACACCTCTCCAAAACTTTATATCAACAGACTTAATTCTAATAGATAAAACACTTATTGTCAACACTAACGATTATTTATCTGTTTAGTAAGTGACTTAAATTATCAGGCTTCAATCCTATTATTAGCACTTAAAGATACTTATAGTTATAATTCTTTTAGTATCTATTTATTTCTTTCACTTTATTATATCATTTTCTGATTTTTTATAATATATAGATATGCTATAATAAAAAGAAAATAAAAGAGAGGTATAAAATGAATCCAGAAGCATTTAAAATTTTCAACATACCTATTTATTGGTATGGAGTTATAATAACCTTTGCAGTTATTATTGGTTTATTTGTTACATATATTAATACTAAGGTAAGTAAAGGTAGGGTTATATTTGATGATATAACAGATGCCTTTTTATATGCTTTTCCACTTGCTATAGTTGGAGCACGTTTATATTATGTTATATTTGAATGGGAAAATTATAATTCCTTTAAAGATATATTAGATTTTAGAAGTGGTGGCCTTGCTATACATGGTGGTCTTATAGGAGCTGCTATTGGAGTTCTTATATATTCAAAAGTAAAAAAGAAAAGTTTAAGACAGATCCTTGACATGGCAGACGCAACAGTACCTGGTCTTATACTAGCTCAAGCTATTGGTAGATGGGGAAATTTTATGAATCAAGAAGCTCATGGAGATCCTGTATCTTTAGAATTTATATCTAAGTTTCCTGAATTTATCCAAAAAGGTATGAATATTGGAGGAGTATACTATAACCCTACTTTTCTTTATGAATCTATATGGAATGTAATTGTATTTATAATTCTTATGTATATTTTTAAAAGAAGACAAGAAAATAGAGAAGGTTTAGTTCTATACTCTTATATGATTTTATATTCTGTTGGAAGATTTTTTATAGAAGGTCTTCGAACAGATAGCCTCATGATATTTCACTTAAGGCAAGCTCAGCTGATCTCAATTGCTATGATATTAGTTGGAATACTATTGATTTATTTAACAAAAAAGAAAAATAAATCTAATTAATAAAGAACGAGCTACGATAATATAAAGTTTTAGTAGCTCGTTTTTCAAACTATTTGAGTTAGAGATAAGATCATAAATTTAACAATTATAATGTAAATTACAAGAACTTTATTTTTAATTCATAGAATCTTGAAGTAAAATTCTAAATTATTATTTGTAAAAATCAAACCCCTTTAATTGACTTGATATCCTATTTGTATTAAAATAGAAATATTATCTGCTCCCATAGTTCAACGGATAGAACAAATCCCTCCTAAGGATTAGATGTGGGTTCAATTCCCGCTGGGAGTACCAAATATATTTAAAATACTAGTTAAACAAGTCAAAATAAAACATATACCGGTATATGAGGGAAGCTAAATACTGGTATATGTTTTTATTATTTATTACGATAATAATTCATCAGATGTTTTTAAGTACTTGTTAATAAATTTTTAGTTATAATTCTAATTTAAAATCAAATGTTTATTCTAATCTAGAGTCAATGTGCGAAAAATATCTTTCTAATCTAAAAACTCAGTATTCATTTTATATAAAATTTTTTTATTTCTTAATTCATTCCCTTACTAAGCAGACTTATCAGTGATACACTCACAGCTTTAAATTTTCATATTTTTACTCTATTGTTTCAACTTGCACTGTATAACCCAAGACTTCTCCAACATCAGAAATTTCACCTAATACAGTAACTAATTGTTTGTTCTCAAAATCCATAACCCTATCTAAGTGTTCCTCTTTAATTTTACACATAACTGATGTGAAAGAATAATCCTCACTGACTCCAATTAAAGAAAAATATTTTCCTGATGAATCAATATTACTTAATTTTCCTGTTAGTCTTACTTTTTCGCCCTTATATACATTTGCAGCTTTTAGAGCATTTTCTTTAAGAGCTTCATTTAAATCTTCGACTGTAATTTCAATTATTCCTGATGAATCTTTAACAAGCTCTGTTTCAGAACTCACTTCATTTTCATTTTCAATTTCATCTAAATCCATTCTATATCCCATAATTTCGCCAACTGTTGTTATTTTCCCAATAACAGTTATAGATTGCCCTTTTTCAAAATTCATTACATCATCTCTGTGCTTTTCTTTTATGTCACAAGTAAAACCTATTAATGTAAAGTCTGCGTTTGGGGATTCTAAAGAAAAATATTTTCCTGATGAGTCAATAACACTAACTAAACCTGTTAATTTAACATACTCACCCTTATATGTATCTGCTGCTTTCAAAGCATTTCCATCTAATGCTTCATTTAATTGATCTATTGTCACCTCAATTGGTTCAGCTTTCGGCTCTTCTTTAACTGGTTCTGCTTTAGCATCATTTTTATCAGATAACTTAGAAGTCAAAGCTTTATCGCCTTCTGCTTTCGGTTCATCATCTCCTATACTTCCTATGACACCAATAAATATGATAGCTATTAACACGATAAACCAAACTCTCTTATATAAGGGCTTCTTATTAACTTT
>JAAZDF010000172.1 GCA_012512905.1 Clostridium sp. | reverse complement strand
ACCCTCTTTCTTATCAAACATCTGATAAGTTTAACGGGTCTCAGGGGACAAAGCAAGAGGTCAACTTCGCCTTTATATGGACAAAGATACTGAGCTGGGCAAAGTCAATTCAGATAAGCACAAACAACTTGTTCCAAAGTTGTCTTCATAGGCATACCAAGACTCATAAGCAAGGTCAGCACGGTTATCACTAACAATCATAGCTTGGGAAATGCCCTCTCCTTCTCCTTGAGGATTGCTATAATAAGCCTTCTTATCTCTAAGAACATTGTAGATTCGATCAATATAAAATTCTTTTGTTCCTTCATACTCAGTTTCTATCTTTTGAATATGAGCAGATACTCCTTGAAGGACTTTCATAACACCATCGTAAATATCTTTTGCTCTTAAGTCTTCATAAGGACTTTCAAACTGAATAGTAATATTTCCAAGATAATTTCCAGATGTCAGAAACTCCCTCTTAGATTTTAATTGAGGGAAATATGATTTAAGTACATTGAACTTCATAGCTTCAAAATTTGCTAAAGCTCCCTCTGTTATATTTAATGGAATATTTTTAAGTTTTAATTGTGTAGTATAGGTGAATCCACTAGTCTTCTTAGTATTATCATCGAAAAGACCATATAAAGTAGATGCACCTGTAGAAACCTTATGGATATAAAACCCTGACTGTATTTTCTTATCAATCTCTGAAACACTATTTCTCGACTTCTCAACTCTTTTATTTGAAAACACATAGGCTGTTTTATAAAAATCTGTTTGTTTAAATGTGTCCTTTAGTCGATATTCTATTTCAATAGGATTATCAGCTAATAATCCTGTTTGTTTTAAAGCATTTCTCAATTCATAGATATATCTAGAATCTAACATTGAATGATATAAAAGAGTCTCTAGTATTCTATTTTCATTAGTTAAGTCATAGTCATACTTACGCTTATTTCTTGGCTGACTCTCCTCAATTTTGAATGGACAGTATCTAGCTCCACGACCAATTAGTTGAGCTTCACTAATAGTTGTTTTACCAGGTTTGCCATTCTTTCCAGCATCCCTTGTTTCATAAAGTCTTATAATATCAAAAAGGTTAAGAACATCCCACCCCTCATTTAACATATTGACCGTAAAAATAATTCTATATGGATTATCTTTTGCTTCTAGTGAGTTTACATGGATTTGTTTATCCTTCTCTTCACTATCACTCTTGTTATTTACAATCATAGCTTTATCTTGAGAAAATCCTAATTTTATATCAGATACTAGACTATTTAATGTAGCATCCTTCCTTCTGAAGTATTCAATGGCATCTCTCAAATATACATTATCAGTATTTTCAAACGCTAATATTTCATCAGAAGATAACATATTTAATCTTCTTAAAAATTCTTCATAAAATTCTTCTGATTCTTTAATAGTTCTCGATTTTAAAAGAACAACAGGCTTAATGTTTTGCCCAGCATCTCCAAATAAGTATCTTCTATATTCACTTAATATCAAGGCTCCCAGAGTTCTTGGCCACTGACCGTAATCACCTTGCATATTTTGAAAATCTTTTGTGTATCCACTCTCTCTAAATTTTGCTAGGGTATAGTCATAGACAATTTTGTCTAGATATTTACTTCTTACATTTGGATCCTCTAAATCTGCCGTAGCTGTAAACTCCAGCATAGCATTATCTCTATTTGCTCTAAAGATACGATTTACACTGTACTCCCAGCTATTTATATTTTCTTCAATTTCATTCTTTTCTGTTTTCCCAAGACCTTTTGTTACTGTATTAATATGGTGAGATTCATCAGAAATAAGCACTATCTTATCGTCTTCAAAATCATCAATAGTAGGACTGTTTTCCCTCGGAAAATTTAAATCTAAATGAAGTTTTTGTGTTGATGTAAAAAGAATATTTATTGCATTTTCATCGCAATATGAAAAGTTATCAACTTCCTTAACTTTAACTTGTTCGCCCATTAATTCAATATTTTCTGCAAAAAGATATTTGATTGAAGAAGGGTTCAAAAAGTTTTCTTTTGTTTTTTCAATAATACTAGTCTGATTTACAAAGAACAAAAACTTACGATAGCCCTGCATATATAAATAAAGGATTAGACCAGCCATCATAACTGTCTTCCCAGACCCTGTTGCCATATGGAAAAGATTATGAATCTGTTTATTCTTTCTAAATTCTGGGCTTTCATAGTAGGCTATGAAGTATCTAAATACCTCTTCTTGGTATTCTCTTAAAACAATATTTTCGTTTAAATTGCTAGTTATATACTCTGGCAATTCTTTCAAAGAACCAAATCTTTTAAGGACATCTAATTCTTCATATAAATATTGATTACTCATTAGATTCCTCCTTAATATAATCCATAGAAACTCTTAGTAAACGCCTTATCTGATTCACTTACATTTACATCTTCATCACCTATATCGGAAAGGTTGATGTATAGCTTATTTTTATCTAGTAATTCAAGAACCAATCTCTTTTGATCTTCTAAAGATAAATTATTAAATTCTTCTTCAGTTCTTTTTAATTCATCTGGTAAAACTGATGGGATAATTTTTCCATTTTGTGTTGCTTTATCTAAGATAGCTTTAACTGACTCAGAGTCTGTAGCTTGTTCTAATTCATGAATTAAAGACTGGTTGTCTTCAAGCAGTTCACAATAAACAAATGAACCCCCACCTTGCCAATTTACTTCACTAGATATTCCTGTACCGTCTCCGTTCAATACATTTTTTAATCTATTCAGTGTGATTTCTTCAATATAATCTAGTTGTTCTACACCAATATAACGTCTATTCATTTTATGTGCGACTGAAGCTGTAGTACCTGACCCCATAAAAAAATCTAGAACCAAATCATCAGAATCCGTTACCATTTCGATAATTCTCTTAATTAAAGCTTCTGGCTTTTGGCCTGAACTAAATTCAGTCCTTTCATTTGACATCGGATTAATTACATAAATGTCAGTCCATAATGAATTAACTGGTTGTCCAATATATTCATCTAAAAATATCTTTCTGTTGATGTTTTTATCTTTACTATCCGGGAAATCTAGCCTTCCCTCTTTGTCCCATTGCTCCATTACTTTTCTTGAAACAGAATATCCCTTTTTTGGTGTTTTGTATCCTTTGTAGTCATAAATTAAATTTTCTCTGTAATTAGGACTTTGAATTGGTGATTTCATATATTTTCTGCCATTTGAATCAACATGTACGAATCGCTCTTTGATATATTTTTGAGTATTTTCATCATTTAATGAATATACCGGCTCATATTTAAATTGAGTTTCGTCTTTTACGTACCATAAAATATACTCAACTACATTGTTTAACCTTTGACTTGGATTAGCACTACCACCTCTCCTTTTCCAAGTTATTTTATTTCTAAAGTTTTCCTCACCGAATATTTCATCCATCAACACCTTCAAGTAGCTATCCTCATTATCATCAATCTGAATAAAAATACTTCCAGTACTACTTAAAAGTCTTTTTGCTAAAATTAATCGATTCTTCATAAATGTAAGCCACGATGAATGATTAAATTTATCATTATAATTAAAAGTATCTGAACCTGTATTGTAAGGGGGGTCAATATATATTAACTGGACTTGCCCTTCGTATTTTTTTAACAAAGAGGAAAGTGCTAGTAAATTATTTCCTTTTATAATTAGGTTATCAAAGTTATCAAATTCAATATTTTCTTCTATTCCATCAAATGTGTATCTTCTTGCATTTCCTAATACCTTTGGAGCTAATAATCTATTTACTTCGTCTGGTGCTAAAGTCTCATTATAAAAAATTTCTTCTCTTTTTTGATCCTCTCTATCTTGTCCACCTTCTAACACACAATCCTTATATGGCCAAACAAGTGAGATATCTTGTTTTTGACTAATTAGGTTGTTCTGGTTATCTACTAATCCAATTTTATTTTTGTAAAGAGTATATGAATCAGGTAAGAACTCCTTAGAATCTAGCACCCATATGAACTTAACCTTGTCGAACACATAAACATCGTCCACTTTAGTAAAGAAACTTTCACGCATTAATTCATTATTTAAAAGGGACTTGATTAACAACCCGTCAGTACCCCTTGCAGCATCCGAAACTTTTGTTTTTATTACTTGATTATCCTCACCGATAAAGCGTTCATCAGCCTTTAATACTTTTTCTAATTCATCTAAAAATCTCATTAGTCTTCCTCCACATAGCTTACAATATCTCCAACATCACATTTAAGACTTTCACAAATTCTCGCTATAACATCCATGCTTATAATTTCATTCTTACCTAACTTCGCTAATGTAGCAGAAGACATTCCTATGCTTTGTCTTAATTCTTCTTTATTCATTTTCTTTTTTTCGAGTAATTTCCAAAGATTACTATAATTAAATGCCATATTATTTTCTTTCACCCTTAACTAAGCAACCACTTATTCTATACTTGTATAGATTCGTTATACTGATTAATTTTTTTATTCAACTCATTACTAAAATACAATTTAGCATCTTCTTTTATTTTATAATCAAAATCTGCTTCTATTATTTCGTCACAATTAACGCAAAATAATTTTTCTTTTCCATAGGATATATGATTATGTTGTCTTTTAGTTGTTAACTCTGCTCCGCAATGGCAAATAGGTCTAAAGTTCTCCATTTTTATTCGATTATCGTATGTTTTAACTAATTCCCACTTATAATGAATCCCTTTATAAACACCATTAGTAAAGTCCATAAAAACTGGTCTAATAGTATTTACTTTAGATTTGCTTTTTATATCAAAATATAACTTAATAACAAAAACTAATATAAGTAAAAAAACTAATACTTGCCATAGTCGAAGCTCTATTGATAAAAGATTTACTAAAAATGTAATTAATATTTTCCATATGCTTTTTAAGGCAGTAAAAAAATCAACCTTTTCAATAATTGCATAAATAATTGATGAAATGACATTGATAGCTACTGCTGAAATAAAGACATATAGTCCACTTTTTTCTTTTTTATTCATATTTTCCTCTAGCTTTCAAACCTTTTACTTATTAAAGATTATTATATCAAATAAAGCATGATTTATCAGCCTGTTATAACTAGAAAGTTTTCTAGCATAGAAAAAAGCACTTCTGATTCTTAGATCAAAAGTGCTTTCAATATTTTCAAATTAAATCATTTTAAAATGCTCTAAAGCCTCTCTGATCGCTTCTTCCTTTTCAGGTGGGCAATTTGGAACAATTGGATTTTCTTTTTTAGATACATTATAGTTTTTGCCAACTTCCAAGCCACATTTTCTTTTAATCTGTGAAATATACAAATTAGAAACCTTCATATCGTTCTTCTTTAAAACATAGTCCTTAATTTCTTCATAGGTCGCTTTGCTTTCAGAAGCAGTAATATCTAGCTCGTCCATATCTAATTTTACTTTTATATGTTGGTCGACATCTAGTTTGCACAAAAGTGCTACCGTCTCCACATGT
>JAAZDF010000171.1 GCA_012512905.1 Clostridium sp. | reverse complement strand
TTTGCGTTAGAATTATAAGCATTTATACCAAATACATTATAATAAAGTTTATCTTTATCTTCTTCTGGTACTGAATCCTTAATTATACTTGATTCGTCTCCAAACTTACTATACGTATTTTCAATCTTTTGACCTTTTGCAAGAGTAGAGCTTCCATTACCTGTTTCAAGTATTGAGTGAGCTATTAAATAAAAAGGATTTATTTTATAATCATCAGCAGCTTTTAAGAAATGTTTTCCTGTTCCAGCAAGTACCCCACTTCCGTTAAGCATTACATTTAATGAATCTGCATCAACATTTAAATCACCTTTATTGTAACTTAAATCTAAAAACATATATTTATATCTGGAATCATGTACAAAGTTTGCAGGATCCATATAATATTCTATTTGATCCATTGTTGCATCAATACTATTATGACCAGGTTTTGGGTTAGTCTTGCTCTCTAATCCAACATAATATTTAAGTGTGTTATTATATTTTTCAGTTTTAAAATTATTATCATCAATTACACTAAAATGATATGTATTGGTTTTTTGAGTATTATCATTCGATATGCTTGTTACAACAAGTTCATTAGTTCCATTAGCAATATTTGATTTTGGTATGTTAATTTCAAAACCTATAAGATTTAGATCTTTGTATTTGCCATAAAGAGGCTTAAGGTCTTGTCTTTCTACCCTACTTACTGTTAATGCTTTATCGTTTAAAGTAACTTGGATATCTTTTATTCCTGAATTACTAACATTATGACCTATCAATTTAAAATCTTCTTTTTCATACAATGTTTTAAGATTATCAATATTAAGTACTGCAGGAAGGTTTTCTTCTTCTTCAGCTTTTACAATGACTAAATGACTAAAAACATACCCTCTATTTCCTTCGTAAAAAACTTCAGTCCAGTGTTTATCTCTACTTAAGATTTTAACAGATACACCTTTAGGAATAGTGCCTAAACTCTTTGATTGCGCATCTTTTCTTTCTCTAATTCCTAAATGTTCAGTTGTCAATCCAAAAATTTTACTTTCGGGTTCTTCTGGCTTAGGTGTTTCTGGTTCTGGTTTTGGTATTACTCCCTTAACTTCTTCTATATATTTATTTGCAACGTAACCTTCTCTTCCATTATATGTTACTTTTGACCAAGCTCCATTTCTGCTTTTCTCTATAATTTCTCTACCACTTGGTATTGTAAGTATAATTTTATTTGAAGTAGTTGCACCTGCTCTTAAATTCAAATTCGCCGTTGTTTTAAATTTCTTAGAAGTTTCAGAAGGCTTTTCTGGCTGTGGTTTCGGCTTTTCTGGCTGAGGTTTTGGTTTTTCTGGCTGCGGTTTTGGCATAGTAGTAGAATTTAATTTAACATACCTATTTGCAACATAACCTTCTCTTCCATTATATGTTACTTTTGACCAAGTTCCATGGTTAGAAATTATCTTAACTTCCCTTCCTTTTGGTATGGTTAATATTATTCTGTTTGAAGTAGATGCACCCGCCCTCAAATTTAAATTTGCCGTCGTATTCCCAGCATTTACTATAGGACTAGGCTTTTCTACTGGCTTTGGTTTTTCTGGCTGTGGTTTTGGTATAGTAGTTGAATTTAATTTAATATATTTATTTGCAACGTAACCTTCTCTTCCATTATAAGTAACCTTTGCCCAAGCTCCATGGTTAGAAATCATCTTAACTTCTCTTCCTTTTGGTATAGTTAATATTATTCTGTTTGAAGTAGATGCACCTGTTCGTAAATTTAGATTTGCTGTAGTTGCATAAGACTTACTTTCTATAACATTATCAGATTTACCTTTTTCAAATGTTACATACTTCGTACTTGCAGTAATATACAAACCGTTTTCTAGCTTATACATATTACTTCCAGAAACATTTATTATTTCCTTGACTTTGAATTTATTGCCTTTAAACACTACAGTTTTTCTATCTGACCAATTAGGGCTAGCATAAGTCCAAAGTGACGATATATTAACCTTAACCTCTCCTTCTAGTTCCGCTGCATTTACAATAACTGTGCTGTAGTATGAATTAATTGACGTATAGGCACCAAAAGTTAAAGCCATTGTAATTCCAGTTCCCAATAAAGTATTTTTCATTTTTTTACTGATCATAAAATATCCCCACTCCCCATCAAAAATCAAATTTCATATATTTTGCTCTAAGTATATCACAGATTGAGATATATTTTGCTTGTATTATGATAAATTCACATTTTTGATTCTAAAATATTAAGCCTTTAAATCTAACTCAGTTATATCTTTTATATTCTCGTTATCACCTATATCTATTATAAGATCTAAATGATTTACATATTTAGGTAAACTTAAAGTATAAACACAGGTCTTTTTTACTGGTTCTTCTTCAGTTGTATGAAATTCCATACTTAAAACGTGAATCTTATGAATATCAAAATACTGATCTATAAATTCTATTCCTTTTGATCTTTTAATAAATTCGACTTCCAATT
>JAAZDF010000170.1 GCA_012512905.1 Clostridium sp. | reverse complement strand
TTAAATCTCTTGAAAAAATAGTAATAGCAATCAAAGGAGCTCTATAGTTAAAGCTCCCCTCAGTTTTATTTAGTTGAAAATAAGACTTAGAACTTTTAACTTTATTAGCCATACTAACCTCTTATTAATTTTTATATTAAAAACTAAAGTCATCTATATTATAAAGAGCATCAAAATAAAATCCTCTTGTATTTTGTTTTAACCTTATAATTGAGCAGTTACTTATCATCATATTTTCAAATATTGTTCTATGGTTTCCAAGAATATAACTCATAATTGATTTCATAGTTCCTGCATGAGATACGATTAGGATTTTATCTCCTTTTTCGTGTTTTTCTGCTAAATCATCCATGAAACTTGCCACCCTATGAGTAAATTTAATAAGATTCTCTCCACCACCTGGAGCAAAATCGTACCACTCCTCGTCCCATTTTTTAAATAAAGTTGGGTCTTTCTTTAGTATCTGTTTTTTTGTAAAACCTTCGAGTTCTCCAAGAGCCCTCTCATTTAGCCTTTTGTCTTCAAATGACTTTTCAAGAGAAAAGCCCATGTTTTCTAAAGTTTGGTGTGTTCTAGTAAGGCGAGATGTATACTTGAAATCTGGAATAAAATCCATACTTTTAAGCAATTTACCAGCTTTACTTGCTTCCTCTTCACCTTTCTCAGTTAAGCTAAAGTCCATACTTCCATAATACAGTCTGTCTACATTTGCCTCAGATTCTCCGTGTCTTACAAGAATAATTTCCATTTGTAAACCTCCCAGTTTGTCTAGAATTATATCTATTATATAACTACAATTTAAATATCTTTTATAACTCTTCTTTTGTATATGAATTGACTATTTCACCATAAAATATTTCATGATAATTATCATCCATATAACTTATTCTATCAATATCTTTCCTAAGATTTTTAGGATTAATTTTATGACTATATATTATTTTACATTCATAAAAAATATCAGCTTCCTCAATTACTGGTGTGTCTATGGTTTTCGATTTATGAGCTGTTATATTTGCTTCTTTAAACTTATCTACATCTCTACCACTCACACTTCCAACAATTTTTAAAGCTTCATCTGCCTCTTTATTAGTTGGTATAGATACTGTAAATTCTGTATTATCTTCAAGCATTTCATGAATATATCTTGATTCTCTGACAAGAACTGCAAAAACAGGTCTCCCCCACTCAAAGCCCATATTCCCCCAGCTTATAGTAGTTACAGCTACTTCATCACCCTTTTTAACTGTTAGATATGCTCCTTGCCTATGAAGATACTTAACGCTTCTGTCTAAATGCCTCATATACTCTACTGACATAAATTTTCCTCCTCTATCTTTCTTAGTTTCAACTTTTTTATTTTTGATAAATAGCCTACTATATTTTTTATCAACTCTTATTAGTGTATCCTATAATTATTAAATAATGGATAAAATATAAAGCTTCGTATATTATTTTGATATTTTAGGATAAAAGCAAAAAACTCCCTTAAGTCAAAAGCGATTCAAGGAAGATTTTTATTTCTATTTATCTTTATTCAAAACTTCTTTTAAAGTATGCCATGAAAGAACGGCGCACTTAACTCTTGCTGGCATATTTTTAATATTGTAAAAAGCCGTTGCCTCATCTAGTTCATCTTCTAAATAATCAATATCATCAATTTTTCTTGTAATCATTCCGAGAAAAACTTCAGTTTTTTCAAGGGCTTCTTCTACAGAAAGTCCTTTTATAAGATCTATCATCATTGATGCTGAGGCTTGACTAATAGCACATCCAGTTCCTGTGTAAGCAGCATCTTCTATAATGCCATCTTCTACATGGAGCTGAAGCTTTATATCATCTCCACAGCTTGGATTTACTCCTCTTTCAACATGAGTAGGATCCTCAATCACTTTTTTATTTCTTGTATCTCTATTATGCTCTAGTATTAGCTCTGTATAAAGACTACCTAGTTCCATAACCCATCCAACTCCTAACTTTACTCAGCGAATCAACTAACATATCTACATCTTCTTTTGTGTTATAAAAATAAAAGCTAGCTCTTGAACTTGAATTAATGCCTAAAAAATTCATAAGTGGCTGAGCGCAGTGGTGTCCAGACCTTGTCATAACACCATAAGAATCTAGTATTGTAGAAACGTCATGAGAATGAACTCCTTCTACAAGAAAGCTAATCACAGATCCTCTGTCTTTATACACATCGGGTCCTATTATTTTTATAAAATCCAGCTCTTTTAATTTTTCAAGGGCATACTCTGTTATTATCTTTTCGTTTTTAGAAATAAAGTCGTAGCCTAAATCATTGATATAATCTACTGCCGCTCCAAGAGAAATAATAGACTCTATGGGCTGAGTTCCTGCTTCAAATTTATAAGGAAGTATATTATATGTAGAGCTTTGTTCTTCTACATATTCAATCATATCTCCTCCAAATAAGAAAGGATCCATTTCATTTAAAATTTCTTCTTTTCCATAAAGAACTCCTACTCCACCAAAAGATAGCATTTTATGCCCTGAAAAAACATAAAAATCGCAGTCTAAATCTTCTACATCAATTTTCATATGAGGGATAGCTTGAGCTCCATCTATTAAAGTTTTTGCTCCTACACTTTTAGCTTTTTCTATAACATCTTTAACTGGCATTATAGTACCTAAAACATTTGACATATGGGTTATAGAAACCATTTTTGTATTTGAATCAATTTTATCCAGCTCTTTTATATCTAGCCTATAATCAGAATCCAAATACATGTAATCTAAAACTGCCCCAGTTTTTTTTGCTACTTCCTGCCAAACCACTATATTAGAATGGTGGTCTGCAATTGTAACTACTATCTTATCGCCTTTTTTTAGGTTATTAAGCCCCCAACTATAAGCAACTAAATTTGTTGCTTCAGTAGTACTTTTTGTAAAAATTATTTCTTTTCTACTTTTAGCAGAAATAAAATCTTTTACTTTATCTCTTACAGCTTCATATTCATTGGTCGCATTTATACTAAGAGAATGGGAGCCTCTATGGGGATTCCCATTACTATTTTTAACATAATCTACTACTTTATCTACAACCTGATTAGGTGTTTGTGACGTAGCTGCTGAGTCTAAATACACAATTTTATTTCCGTTTATTTCTTTATTTAATATTGGAAAGTCATCCCTAATCTTTTTCATTTTATTCACCTTTTATTTCTTTATTAACTGAATCAAGAACTATATTTTTAATTTCTTCTATTGGAATTAAATCTATAATAGGTCTAATGTGAGATTCTATAATAATCATTTTAGCTTCTTTTTCTGTAAACCCTCTAGACATAATATAAAATAGCTTATCACTATCTATTTGGCCATTACTTGCTGCGTGGTTACCTATTACATCATCTTCTTCACAAAGAAGTAAAGGTATTGCAAAAGACCTTACATCTGGGCTTAAAAGAATTGTAAATTCTTCTTCATTACCCTCTGAATGAGTTGAGCCTCTTTTAAAATCAAGGGTTCCTCTAAAGGCTTTTTTTGACTTATCATTTAAGGCACCTTTAAAAATCATATCTGAATTTGTTCTTTCTCCAAAATGATTCATATGATGTGAAAGATCAAGTATTCTTTCACCTGTTCCAAGGTAAACGTTTTTAACATGTCCTTCAGATTCAAATCCTTTTAAATCTGTCATATAATTTATAACAGTTTCTCTTCCACCAAGTTCTACAGAAATATAATTAACAACTCCTCTTTCTTTGACAACTGAATATCTTGATTCAAAATGTCTTGAATTAGAATTAATTCTTTGGATTTTAATTATATTAAGCTCTGCGTAGTCTCCTATCTTTGCTTTGCTAAGGATATTTGAAAAAGTGTCTTCCTCGTCAGAGTAATAATCTATAATAACAGTTAATTTACTATTATTTTCAAGTTCAAATATATTCTTTTCAAGTAATACACTATTATCTTTATCAAGCCTATGTGATATATAAAGTGTCTTTTCTTCATATTCTTTTACATGAACATAAATTCCCGCATTAAAGTTTTTATCTGTAAGGTCTACCATATCTCTATTAACACCCTTAAAGGCGTCTGATAAAGGTAAATCTTCTTTATCTAAAAAACTATAACCTTCACCTTCAATATTTTTATATTCATACTTTTTTGTTAAATCTATATCTATAGGATCCAGTAAAAGTTCATTTGCTTTTACCCATCTAAATGAAGTTCTAGGTAAGACATTATATGTTTCTTTTAATACACTCATTTTTCCACCTCTTATCCTATTGTTCCTTCAAGTTCTAGTGTTATAAGGTTATTCATCTCTACTGCATATTCTAAAGGAAGTTCTTTAGATATAGGCTCCACAAACCCTCTAACTATCATTGCTTTTGCTTCTTCTTCGCTGATTCCACGAGTCATAAGATAAAAAATAGCATCTTCTGATATTCTTCCTATCTTAGCTTCATGACCTAAATCTACATCGTCATTTTGTATATCTATTACAGGTATTGTATCTGACTTACTCTCACTATCAAGCATTAAAGACTCACATGTTACTGTTGATTTTGAACCATGAGCATTTGGTGCTATTGTAAGAAGTCCTCTGTATACAGCTTCTCCACCTGACTTTGAAATTGATTTAGATATAACATTTGATGTAGTATTTGGCGCAGCGTGAACTACTTTACATCCAGTGTCTAGAATTTGTCCTTTACCAGCAAAAGTAACTCCTGTAAATTCAGCCTTAGCTCCTTCACCCTTTAAAATACTCATAGGATAAAGCATTCCAACTTTTGAACCAAAACTTCCTGAAATCCATTCTATAACACCATTTTTATCAACAATTGCTCTTTTAGTATTTAAGTTATACATATTTTTAGACCAGTTTTCTATTGTTGAGTATCTTAAGTACCCATCCTCTTTAACATAAAGCTCAACAAGTCCAGCATGTAGGTTATTTACTGAATATATAGGCGCAGAGCATCCTTCTATAAAGTGACATCTTGCTCCTTTTTCAATAATTATTATTGTATGTTCAAACTGACCTGCTCCTGGTGCATTTAATCTAAAGTATGACTGGAGTGGAATATCAACATCTACTCCTTCTGGAACATAAACAAATGATCCTCCAGACCAAACTGCTCCATGAAGAGCTGCCCATTTATGATCATTATTTGGTATAACATTCATAAAATATTCCTTTAATAAGTCTTCATGTTCTTTAAGGGCTGTCTCTATATCTGTGTATATAACTCCCTGCTCTACAAGTTCTTCTTTTACTGAATGATAAACTACTTCAGAGTCATACTGAGCTCCAACTCCAGCAAGAGACTTTCTCTCAGCTTCTGGAATTCCAAGTCTATCAAAAGTATCTTTTATATAACTAGGAACATCATCCCAGCTAGTTTCCATGTTTGAACCAGGATTTACGTAAGTTATGATTTCATTTATATCAAGTCCAGAAAGATCAGGGCCCCAAGTTGGATTATCTATTTCATAAAACTTTTTTAAACTATCCAGCCTATGCTCTAGCATCCACTCTGGTTCATTTTTCCTTTTTGAAATATCACGTACTATTTCTTCAGTTAATCCAGTTTCTGATTTATAATCATATTGAAAGTCATCTTTAATATCATATACACCACGATCTGAATCTTCTACATAAGTTTTATTTCTTTTTTCCACTGAGTCTCATCCTCCTGTTTACCATCTCTATATTTAAGATAGCCATTTTCCTCTATTTCTCTTGCAAGAGATAGGTCTCCAGAATCAACAATTTTTCCATCTACCATGATATGAACAAAATCTGGTTTTATATACTCCAGCAAACTATTATGGTGAGTTATTATTAAAATTGCATTATCTTCATTTTTAAAATCCATAACACCTTTAGAAACTATTCTAACAGCATCAACATCCAGCCCTGAATCTGTTTCATCCAGAATTGCAAGCTTTGGATTTAATATACTCATTTGAAGAATTTCATTTTTCTTTTTTTCTCCACCAGAGTAACCATCATTTAAATATCTCTCACTATAACTTCTATCTATATCAAGATCTTTCATTTTTTCATTTATTTCTTTTTTAAATTTAATAGCTTTTACTCTTTCACCTGTAATTTCCATTTTTGCAGTTCTTAAAAAATTCTCAACTGTAATTCCAGGTATTTCTTCTGGTGATTGAAAACTTAAAAATATTCCTTTTTTTGCTCTTTCATCAACACTGTCCTCTGTGATATCATCACCATCAAAAACAATATTTCCTTCTGTTACAATATGTTTTGGGTTACCCATTACAACATTTGCAAGAGTTGACTTTCCTGCTCCATTAGGTCCCATTATTACATGAACTTCTCCCTTATTTATTTTAAGGTCAAGGCCCTTTAAAATTTCACTTTCATTAACTGAGCTTTTAATCCCAGTTATGTCTAATAAATTTGACATAAAAACTCCTCCTTTTTTAATCCTGAGTGATTCTATCGGATTTCATCATTACTCATTTTACTAGTTTCTCTTTTAATAGTCAACTCTATATTTAAAGTTTTTTATTTAACTTTTATTTTCTAGTTAATTTTTTATTTAAAAACCAAA
Source organism: Clostridium sp. (assembly GCA_012512905.1). Classification (GTDB taxonomy): domain Bacteria; phylum Bacillota; class Clostridia; order Clostridiales; family Clostridiaceae; genus JAAZDF01. The sequence continues at coordinate 1,449 of JAAZDF010000170.1, read as the reverse complement.
AAACCTTTAAATTTATTCCTTTAAAGGTTTTTTCAGCTTTATTATATTCTAAAATTTATTTTTCCTATATAAGTGTTAAAGTCTTTTTTCATTCATTTATTATTCTGTATATATATCTTTTCCTTCAAGTAAGTTTTTTATTTCTTCTTTAATATATTCTTTACTTTTACTTTCATTTAAAGTCTCATCAATAAGTCTGGCAACTTTTCTCATGTCATCTTCATTAAATCCTCTTGTTGTTACTGCTGCAGCTCCAAGTCTTAATCCACTAGTTATAAAAGGACCTTTAGTTTCGAAAGGGATAGTGTTTTTATTTGTTGTAATTCCAACACTTTCAAGTTTAGCCTCAGCATCTTTTCCTGTTATATCATGATTTGTTAAATCAATTAACAAAAGATGGTTGTCTGTTCCACCAGAGACAAGATCATACCCTAAGTAAATCAATTCAGAAGCTAGTGCTTTTGTATTTTTAACAACATTTTCCATATAAATTTTGAAATCTAAACTCATAGCTTCTTTAAAAGACACAGCCTTTGCTGCAATTACGTGTTCTAAAGGACCACCTTGAGTTCCTGGAAATACTGCTTTATCTATAATGTTTTTATATTTTGCTTTGCAAAGAATAGCTCCACCCCTAGGACCTCTTAAAGTTTTATGTGTTGTTGTCGTAACAAAATCAGCGTAAGGAGTTGGGTTTTCATGAAGTCCTGTCGCTATAAGGCCTGCAATATGAGCCATATCAACAAGAAGATAAGCATCTACTTCTTTTGCTATTTCACTTATTCTTTTAAAATCTATTTTTCTAGGATATGCTGACGCTCCTGCTACTATTATTTTAGGTTTAAAATCTAATGCCTTTTGTCTTAAAGAATCATAGTCAATTAGACCACTATCTTTATCAACACCGTAAAATTCTATTTCATAAAGCTTTCCTGAAAAATTTACAGGAGATCCATGGGTTAAGTGTCCGCCATGAGAAAGATCCATGCCTAGGATTTTATCACCAGGATTTAAAACCGCCATATAAACTGCCATATTTGCCTGAGATCCTGAGTGAGGCTGAACATTTGCATGGTCTGCTGAAAAAAGTTCTTTAAGCCTCTCTATAGCAAGACTTTCAATTTTATCAATAACATGACATCCACCATAATATCTCTTGTCTGGATATCCTTCTGCATATTTATTGGTCAGAGCACTTCCTGTAGCCTCCATTACTGACTTTGAAGTAAAGTTTTCTGATGCTATAAGTTCTATTGTATTTTCTTGTCTTATCTCTTCTTCTTGAATAAGAGAATAAATTTCTAAATCTTCTTTTTTTAAGTATTTGCTGTACATTTTAAAAGTCCTCCAAATATTTATTTCATTTACAATTTGTCTTAATCATTTTTCTACTATATATAACTATATCACTTATTCAGATTTTTTTTACTTATATTTGAAAAAAACCTT
>JAAZDF010000169.1 GCA_012512905.1 Clostridium sp. | reverse complement strand
AAGACGTTCCAGGGGTGGGTAAGACATCTATTGCAGAGGCCCTTTCTAAGAGTTTTGATGTTAAATACTCAAGAATGCAGTTTACTCCAGACCTTTTGCCTACAGATATTTTAGGAGTTTCAATTTACAATCCAAAGACTATGGACTTTGAGTTTAGAAAAGGACCCATCTTTTCAAATATAGTTCTTGTAGATGAAATAAATAGGGCATCACCAAAAACCCAGGCAGCACTTCTTGAGGCTATGGAAGAAAACAGAGTTTCAGAGGGACTTACAAGTTACGATTTAGATGAGCCCTTCATTGTTCTTGCAACTCAAAACCCTATTGAAAGTGAAGGAGTTTTTATTCTTCCAGAGGCGGAGCTAGACAGGTTTATTATTTCTATAGAGATAGGCTATCCAGACCTTAAAAGTGAAATTGAAATGCTAAAGTCTAGTAAAAAAGGAAAACTTTTGAAAAATGTTGCCTCTAAAGAAGACTTAATTAAGGTCCAAAGTGAAGTTATGGATATTTACGTATCTGATGATATACATAGCTATATAGTAAGGCTTTCAAGAGAAACAAGAAAATATGAGGAAATAAAAATTGGAATTAGTCCAAGGGGTACCCTTGCCCTTTTAAACCTAAGTAAGGCAAGTGCATATATAAAAGGAAGAGAATATGTTATTCCTGAGGATGTAAGAGAAAATGTTAAAAATGCTTTCAGCCATAGGATTATTCTTTCTGACAGAATTCTTGACAGTAAAAAGAAAAGAGATGAGATCTTAACTAAGATAATAGAAAGAGTTAGTATAGAAAATTTAGATGTGATCTGAAATGATAGTTGATCTAGTATATATATTTCTATTAACTTTATCATATATATTTAAATATTTTGTTGGAGGTCCTATTTTTAGAGCTGTTTTTTATACAATGCTTATAGCCTTATTTATATCCTTATTTTATATAATCTGTTTTTTGAAAAATATTGATATCGAGGTATCTCTAGACGATAATAATTTTAGAGTTTTTAAAGATATAAATTTTAAGATAAAAGTTACAAACAGAGGTATTTTATTTGCACCATTTATTAAAATTATAGATGAAAGTAAAGCTATTGATCTGTTCGGAGTAAAAGGAAAAGACGAGACTGTTTATAATATAGAAAAATATTTTGATAAAAGAGGGAAATACGAAAAGAAAAAGTTTGAAATACTTGTAAAAGATCCATTTAATATATTTACATTTAAGAAGAATGCAGAGTCGCCTGAAATTATTATATATCCTATGAGATATGATAATTTAGAGAGATTTGTATCTAAAGATAATAAACTAAATCTAGGCTACCTTAAATATTCTAATCTTTATGATATTGAAAATATTAGAAAGTACAATCTTGGAGATGATTTTAGAAGAATAAACTGGAGTATTTTTGCTAAAACCGGAGATATGTATATTGTAGAAAGTAGCCAAGATAGTTTTAAAAATGTGGTTATAGTAACAGATATGAACTTAGAAAATAATATATATAAAGTAGAGGATTTAAACATTAGTATTAATTCTACTGATAATAATCCTAAAGATAATGAGCCCAAAGATATCTATAGGAATCCGAGAGATGTCTATGGAACGAGCGGTGTAATTAAAAGTAGAAAACTGAATTTCACTAGGGACTTAGTAGACATAGCAAAGGAAGATATTTTAAATCAAACTGTAGAGGAGCATCTAGTTGGCTTTTCAATTAGCCTATCAGATTACCTTTTAAAAAAGGGTATCACTCATAAAGTTGAAACTAACAATAAGACCTTTAAAAGTTTAAATATGAAAAATAAAGCTGATATACAACACCTTGAGGACTATATGCTTGGAAATTATTCAGAAGGGGATATACCTTTAAATGAATACTTAGAGGCTAAAAATAAAAGCCTTAAAGGCTATAAATTTATTATGCTTGTAGTATTGGATCTTAAAAAACTGAACCTAGACATGATATCTAAAATATATAAACATTCAAATATAATTATTTTTACTTTTAAAAGAGATGAGATTAGAGGAGATAGTCTAGATAAGAATATTACTATTTACGATATAGGAGAAATAGTCAATGAAAATTAAAAGTCAGAAAATAGGTTATATAATTCTCAGCATAATAAATGTCTTTGTATTTACTGTAGCAATAAAAAACTTTTACGGAATTGTATATTTTACTTTTAAAGACATTATAGTAAATATTTTTGTTGCCTTACTTTTATGCTTTGGAATATATCTTTCAGTTAAAGGTAAAGAAAAGATACATAAGGTACTCGGGCTTATAATTACTGTTGTAGCTATCAACTTCTTTTATCTAATACTTAGGCCTTATGGTATAGACTTTTTTACAAATCAGATTAATAAAATTAATTTAGAAATAAGTAGAGGAAATAAACTTGAGTATTTTCTTTTCAAAGATATATTTGTAGTTATTTCTCTCGCACTAACACTCATTTCAATGATAAGCCTTTATATTTTTCCTTTTAATATATTAATACTAGATTTTATATTAATTATATTTCTTCAGGTTGCTGATTTTGATACCTTAAGTACGAATTATATTTTTAATTTTACATATATAATACTTCTAAGCATAATATTTTATCGGAATAAATCTCCTATCTATGATAATGATATAAGATATGATAGTAAAATAAGAAGTAGCCTTCAGGTAATAGCATTAAGCATTATAATCTTTATTTCATTAAGTTTTATTAATTTAAATAAAGAAGAAAAATATCTTTTAAATATGAAATCCTATATAAGTGATGTAGTAGGCGGGAATAAATATATCGCAGGCTACGACATAACAGAGCAGTTTGGATTAAAACAAACAGGCTTTTCTGACTCAGAGGCAAGGCTAGGTGGAAATATAAGTGTTGATAATACTATTTCCCTCAGAGTGAATGCTAACTCGCCTTTATATCTTAGGGGATCTGTTAAATATAAGTATCTTGGAGACTCATGGGAAAGATACGACCTAGCTGTTGAAGACAATAAGGCGCCTCTTGATATAAATAATCAAAATCTTAGCGAAGCAATTATTTTTCCAGAATATAAATTTACATCAGCCCTTTTTAATACTATAGATACAAAAGATGTGGTTTTATTTGATGCCAGCGATAGAGTTTTAAAAGATAAAGATGTAAACCTATATTTTT
>JAAZDF010000168.1 GCA_012512905.1 Clostridium sp. | reverse complement strand
TTTTCAACGGTATCCCACTGACCAGGATAAGTTATTATTTCTTTTTCTTCTTTTTCTTCTTTTATTGTTCCGAAATCTATTACATTAATAATTTGACCTTCATTTATAATTTCTATATATTCTTTTGTAATGCCAGTATTTCTGTGGAGTAAAGTTTCAATTTTAGCACCACTTTTAGTTTTAAAATGATGATTTGCAATTACTAGCTGATTTTTATTATCAACAACCACTTTACCGTCTGATAAAATTAAATTCCCATCAAAGAGCCAAAGAGCAGTATCTATCAAATGTATATAATCATCTTTTAAAGTAAAAACTGCATCTTGTGGTCCTAATCTATTTGCTCTATGTTTTACAATTCTTATAATAGAGGTACTTGTAAGACTATCTTTTAAAATTTTATAGTTAGGAGCATATCTTCTATTAAACATAACCATCAATGCTTTTTTATTATGGACAGAGTGAAAAACTAATTCCTCAGCTTCTTTTAAAGTATTAGCAAGAGGTTTATCTACTAGTACATGAACTCCCTTATCTAGAAAAAATTTTGCGAGTTCGAAGTGACTATCAGTTGGTGTATTTATAATTACAGCTTCTATTTCATCACTTAAAGATTCCAAAGTATCAAAAGCTTTTATATTATATTTATTTTCAAATTCATTTCTATTTTTTTCAGTTCTAGAATAAGCACCAATTATTTCCCAATTATCTTCTTTGACTAAAACTGGCATATAAGCTTTTTCATTTATGGATCCAATTCCAACGAGTCCAACTTTTATTTTATGATTCATAATCTACCTCCAAATAATATATGTAGCTAAATGAAATGTATAATAGTTATTTATACCTATAAGTATAACGCATTTTTAAGCTTCTGTAATCTAAATGCAAATAAGTTTTATGAAAAAATAAAACAAAATAAGTATAAATAATTAAAGATGTAAAAACTTTCGTTTATTTAATGTATTTATAATGAAAATAGGTTAATATATATATATTGACCGGGGGTCAAATTGAATGAGGTGTGATATGAGTTATATAAAAGTAGATAATGTAGTAAAAGAATATACCATGGGAGAATTAACTATTAAAGCTCTAGATGATATTAGTTTTAAAATTGAAGAAGGAGAGTTTGTAATTATAGTTGGTGCCTCAGGTGCTGGTAAAACTACTTTACTAAATGTACTGGGTGGAATGGATACATTAGATAGTGGTGATATAGTAGTTAAAAATAGAGATATTAGTAAATATGATAGGAAAATGTTAACTGAATATAGAAGAGATGATATTGGCTTTGTATTTCAGTTCTATAATTTAATTCAAAATCTAACTGCAAAAGAAAATGTAGAATTAGCGTCTGAAATAACAAAAAATCCTATGGATCCTGAATCTGCGCTTGAAATGGTAGGTTTAAAGGATAGGAGTAATAACTTTCCTTCTCAGCTTTCAGGTGGAGAGCAGCAAAGAGTTGCTATTGCGAGAGCTCTAGCTAAAAACCCTGCCCTTCTTTTAGCCGACGAACCTACAGGAGCTCTTGATTTCAAGACTGGTAAGGCTATTTTAAAACTGCTCCAAGATACTTCCAAAAAAGAAAATATGACCGTTATACTAATTACTCACAACGCTTCTATAGTTCCTATAGCAGATAAGGTAATTAGAATGAGAAGTGGAAAAATATATGACGTAGAAGTAAATGATAATCCAACTAGTGTAGAAGGAATTGAGTGGTAATGAAAAATAAAACTTTTTATAAAGAGCTTTTAAGGACCATTAAAAATACTAAAACAAGATTTCTCTCCATATTTGTAATAATAGCCTTAGGAGTGGGATTTTTTGCTGGTATAAATGCAACAGAACCCGATATGGTAATATCAGCAGATAATTTCTATAAAGAAAATAAGTTATCAGATTTAACTGTGCTTTTTCCTTTAGAACTGACTAAAGAGGATAAAACAGATGTTTTAGTTATAGATGGAGTATCAACTGTTGAAGAAAAAACAATTAAAGATGTTTTAATAGAGGTAAAAGAAAACTCGGGTAGCGTTCTTAGACTCTATAGTTTAAATGAAGATGTTGTTTTTGATAAACCATATATTGTAGAGGGGAAAGAACCTGAAAATAAAAATCAAATACTTCTTGACCTTGGCTTTCAAGATGCCAATAAAATAAAAATTGGAGATACTGTAAAAATATATTTAGAAGATAAAGAGGATTTTAATGACACTTTTTACTTAGAAGAATATGAAGTTTCTGGTTATGCTTTGTCTCCTAAATATGTAAGTTTTGAGAGAGGACAAACAAATATTGGAAGTGGATCAGTATCATATTTTGGATATTTACATGAAGATGCTTTCAAGATAGATAGTAATAATCTTTTGGTATCCATTGAGAAATCTGGCGGTATAGGTTCTTATTCTGATGAATATGATAATAGACTGAAATATGTAGAAGAAGAGATAGAAATGATGGGTCTTACTTCTATGAAAACAAAAGTAAAAGAAATAAAAGAAGAACTAAAAGAAAAAGAAAAAGAACTTGAAGACGGTAGAATAGAGGCAGATGAGAAATTTAAAGAGGCAGAGGATGAAATTCTTAAGGCCGAAGAAGATATAAAAGCAGGAGAAGAAGAACTTCAAAGCGCAAAAGATGAATTTATTTCTAAATATAGTTCAGGAGTAAAAGAAATTGAAGATGCAAGAAGAGATCTTAGAGATGGAAGGGCGGAGTATGAAAAAAATAAAATTCTTCTTGAGGATGCAAAAGTACAACTGGATGCTGGAGAAAAAAAACTGGCAGAATCTGAACCAGCTTTAAATAAAGCAAAAGAAGAATTAGACAGTGCTAAAAGTCAATTAGACATAGCTGCTTTTGCACTTGATAGTGCTAGGGAATCACTCGATACTATAAAAAAGTTGAAAAACGAAATAACTGATAATTTTGGAGCCCTTTCTCCTTTTGAAAGTGAAGATGAGTACCTAAGGTTTTTAGCTATTGTAGGGAGCTTTTCAAAAGAATTAAGTGATGAGATAAGAAAAAACATTCCTTATAATGATCCAAATTTATCAACTCAAATAGATGAATATATAAATCAATATATAGCTGAAGCTGAAAAAGAGCTCGCAGCAGGGCAAAAAGAATATAACGAAGCTAAAGCTCAGTATGATAAAGGAAAAAGAGAATACGATAAGGGTTATGCTGAGTACATTGCAGGAAAAAGAGAGCTTGAAAAACAAAAAGACGCTTATAATGAAGGAATGCTTGAACTCAGAATAGCGGAGTTTAAACTCGATGAAGGAGATAGCGCTTTAGCCCGAAGTGAGATAGAACTACAAGAAGGAAAAAAGGAATTTGATGAGAAAATTTCTGAAGAAGAAGAAAAACTTAGAGAAGGAAAAGAAGAGTTAGAAGAAAACAAAATTCTTTTTGAAGAGGAAAAGGCTGATGTATACAAAGAACTCGACGAAGCTGAGGAAGAAATTAAAAAGGCCTATGTCGATATTGAAGATATTCCAGACAACTGGATAATAACATCAAGAGAAAATTATCCTGGCTATACATCTTATGGTGATGATGCAAGAAGAATGGGAGCTGTAGCTAAAGTATTCCCACTATTTTTCTTTTTAGTAGCTGCCCTTGTTTCTTTAACAACAATGACAAGGATGGTTGAAGAAGAAAGAACTCAAATAGGAACATTTAAAGCATTGGGATATAAGACTAGCCGGATTGCGGTAAAATATATATCTTATGCATTTTTAGCAAGCTTTTTTGGTAGTATTGTAGGTTTTACCGTCGGATTCCAGCTATTTCCAAGGATAATAATGATGGTATATGGAGCTATGTATAATATTCCAAATCACGTTACTCCATTTCACTTTAAATACGCTATTATTTCTACTTTAATTGCAGTTATTACAACAGTTAGTGCTACAGTATTTGCAATAGCAAGTGAAATGAAAGCAATGCCAGCAGTTCTAATGCAGATAAAAGCCCCAAAACCAGGCAAACGAATTTTCCTTGAAAGAATTAAATTTCTTTGGAACCGAATATCATTTTCCAATAAAGTTACTGCAAGAAATGTTTTTAGATACAAAAGACGACTATTTATGACTGTTTTAGGAATAGCTGGAAGTATGGCTCTTCTTTTAACAGGTTTTGGAATAAGGGATTCAGTAAATGCTATAAATGAAACCCAATTTAATGAAATATTTATATATGACGGTATAGTATTTATAGATACAGATGAGGATATATCAGCTATTAAAGAAGATGTATTAAAATTAGATGAGGTTGAAAGTGTTAGAGAGATAGATAGTGAAAATGTAACTATACAGTCAAAAGAAAATGGGAAACTTGAAGCTGACATGATGATTCTTAAAAACACTGATAACTTTGAAGAGTTTGTTGACTTGCATACAAGAAAAGATTCTACTAAATTAGATATAAAAGATGGAATTATTATCACAGAAAAACTAAGTATTCTTATAGGAAAAGGTATAGGAGATAAGGTTACTTATGAGAATAAAGATGGAGAAGAGTTTGAATTTGAAATAGATGGTGTTTCTGAGAATTATCTTTTACATTATATTTATATGAGTGAAGATAATTATAAAAAAATATCAAATAATGATCTTGAAGTTAATTCTCTTATGTTTAATTATAATGAAGATAAAGTGACTGAGGAATTCAAAGAAGATAGATTCAAACAAGAACTTCTTGAAATAGATGGGGTACAAGGAAGTCTTACAACTGATTTTCTTGAAAATGAATTTTCCGAAAGTCTTAAAACATTAGACTATGTTGTTTTAATATTAATAATTTCAGCAGGAGCACTTTCTTTTATAGTTCTTTACAATTTAACTAATATTAATATAACAGAGAGAATAAGAGAAATAGCAACTATAAAAGTACTTGGTTTTAGAGATAAAGAGGTATCAGCTTACGTTTACAAGGAAAACATTATACTCTCAGTTCTTGGAACCTTAGTTGGGATAGTCTTAGGTGTTATTTTACATAGATTTGTTATGGCTACAATGGAAGTTGATTCTATGATGTTTGGTAGAAATATTTATATGATGAGTTATTTATACTCGGTTGTGCTTAGTTTATCATTTACTTTAATTGTAAATTTAGTGATGCACTTTAGACTTAAAAAGGTAGATATGGTAGAATCTTTAAAGTCCATGGAGTAAGGAGCTTATTATGGAAAATGAAAGTAATAGAGATATTAGGAAAAAAGAAATAATTGATGCTTCCCTTAAACTTTTTCAAACTAATGGAATAAAAGAAACATCAATCAATCAAATAGCAAAAGAAAGCTCTATGGCTAAGGGTTTAATTTATTACTATTTTAAATCAAAAGAAAGTATAATAGAAGAAGTTATATTAGAAATAGCAAAAAATATAGATTTAGATTTGAAAAAAGTCATAGGAGATAAGACAAAAACTTTTCATGAAAAAATATCTAGTGTTTTAAAATTATATTTTAAGTATATAAATGAATATAAACTTGTAGTTTTAAATACTCCTGAGAATTCAGGTCTCTTTGAGCTTGTAAAAAGTTCATTTGTAAATGTAGCCTATGAGCATGGACTTAAGTTAATTGAAGATGGAAAAAGGGAAGGCAGTATAAATATAGAGTATGAAAAATATACTTTGCTTGTTTTGATAGCAGGGCTGTCTGAGCTTTATCTTAGTGGCGTAGAAGATCCTAATATTTTAGCTACTATAGTAGAGCAGATTCTTGGTTTTGAAAAAGGAACCATAAAGCTTTAAAGAATTTTCAAAATAAAATTATTTTTGCACAGTGTATATTTAGCAATTAAAATGATATAATTTAAAATATGCTGAATTTAGTAAAAAGAACTATTGTTTGTTTTACTTAAATTTTCTGATATACTTGAAATATATGGCAAGTTACCAGTGGGCTGAGGCTTATATGGTAATTTGTTTTTTTCTGGAGGTAA
>JAAZDF010000167.1 GCA_012512905.1 Clostridium sp. | reverse complement strand
CTCCATTTCCATTACTCGGAGTTTCTACCGGAGGTGTTTCTGGCTTTTCTACTGGTTTTCCAGTCACTTTCAAGTACTGACTGCTTACAAAACCTGTAGTCCCTTTATAATTTACCTTGGACCAGGAGCCTGATGTAGATAATACCTCTACCTTTCCACCTTTTGGTATCGTTAATAGTATTCCATAGTTTGTTCCTGCACCTCTTCTAAGATTTAAATTGTTTGTCGTAATATGTGTACCTGGTAGTCTTTCTTCTGCATAAGTTTCTCTTATATCGCTTAAGTAATTAGGCTTTAAATTACTACTAGCAAAACCTATGACAGAAGCTGAAATTACAATTGTAACCCCTGTCTTAACAACTAATTTCTTAACTTTTTCACTAATCATACATAAGCTCCTTTCCATCATCACTTTAAACTTTAATTACTTATAGAATTTCTTCCCAAACTCTAATATATTATATTGTGTTAATTTTAATAAGACCCTATTCATAACAGGATCTTATTAATTCATTTTTAATATTAACCATAGTCAAATTGTAGAATAAATCAAGTTTTTAGTTTCTAATTTTAGTATACATTATATAACTGAAGATTTAAACATTTACATCGAGAATTGATGAAAGTTTATCAATACTTTTAGTCAAACTTTCAATTTTAGATTCAAATCTTGTTAACAAATAAATTGAAACAACTATCGGAAAACCTATGTTTGCTGCAGCCTCTATAAACATCTCCATTTACTCACCCCTAATTAAAATATGCCTCTTTATTTTAATTAGCAAACTATTTATTTAATCTTATTATATCTTTAGCTGTGCTTTTTATAAAACTAGCTTTAGCTACAAGGGATAAAACTGTTATAAATCTGTATATTCTTTCATTTTCTTCATCTTTGACCTTTAGGTCTAATATTATACTTCGTAGTTTATCCTCATCTACTGTTATACTTAGGTCTCTACTTTCAATTTGTGCATTTTGTATTTTATAAAAAATATTATAAGCATCTTCCCACGTTATAATATCATCATCACGATTGTTAATATCGTTAAAAGCAAGTCTAAATACTTCTTTTATCTCTTCTGTACTTAGGATAGGTCGCATATAACTTACAAAAATTAATTGAATAAGATGTAGTTTTGTGTATCCTTTTTTCTTACCTTCCAAAGGCCTTGAAATAACTTCACTTTTAATATAATTTTGAATTATATTTTTTGTGTATGTCTCATCGTCAAAAATATCAGTTAAAAATTCTATTACTTGAGATAAAAAAAGATTGTATTTCGGAAACTCATCTACGTGTATTATTGTATTAGAAACTTTCTTTTTCATAGTTTCATCAATTTGGTTTTCCACTCTAACACCTCCGCATATATTAACTATTACCGCATTATAAGTTATATTATACCATATATTTTATGGGCTATAGATTGATTTAAATATCAATGCTTTCAGAATAAACTTCCTTTTTAGGAATAGATCTTATTTTAGCAACTTCATTAATCGCCTCTTTTTTTGATATACCTTTAGCCATTTCTTTTATTATATGGTCTTTTATAGTCAGATTTTCATAACTTTCTTTTATTTCAGCATTTATTTCTTCAATTGATTTACCTGAAATTACTAAAACAAATTCTCCTCTTATTTTTGACTCACTTAAATATTTTAGAACGTCATTTGCAGTTCCTCTAATATTTTCTTCATATAATTTACTTATTTCTCTAGATACTGATATACTCCTATCTTTAAAAATTTCATTTATAGCTTTTAGTGTATCCACAATTCTATGGGGAGATTCATATATTATTATAGTTTCTTGTCTATCTTTATACATTTCAAGTTCTTTTCTTTTTTTATTTTTATTTTTATCTAAAAAACCTATAAAAGTAAAACGCCTAGTATCAAGGCCTGATGATACAAGTGCATTTATAAGAGCAGATGCTCCTGGAAGAACTGAAACTAGGATATCTTTTTCTATACATTTTTTTATTAAGATTTCTCCTGGATCAGAAATTCCAGGCATTCCAGCATCACTTACTAAAGCAACTGACTCTCCATTTTTAATTTTGTCTATTATAATATCTGATACTTCTCTTTCATTATGTTCTCTATAGTTTATTAGAGGTTTTTTTATTTTATAATAATTTAATAATTTTGATGTCACCCTAGTATCTTCACAGGCTATTAAATCAACCTCTTTAAGAGTCTCTAAAGATCGTAATGTAATATCACCTAAATTTCCGATAGGTGTTGGTACAATATATAGTTTACTCATCTTCTATCATCTCCATAAATACGTCGTATCTCATCTGAGTAGTTACCTTTATTATCATAAACAAATAAAGGTTTTTCAAACTCTAAAAAACTTTTGCCGAATTTAACTCCTTCTATTAGGACCATTGTAGGCTTTTTATCTGGATTTGGATAAATAAACCTCACTTTTTTAGGCTCTATATCATAAAGTCTAAAAGCTTCAAATATATCTGCTAATCTTTCTGGTCTATTAATCATAAACAGTTTTCCGCCATCTTTAAGTAATTTTTTTGAGGATTTCAAAATTTCTTCTAAATTAATTAGTATTTCATGTCTTGCAATTGCAAGACTTTTATCTTTGCTTATAATTCCTGAGTTAGTTTTTTTATATGGAGGGTTAACTGTTATAGAGTCAAATAAACCAAGCTTATCTATAAGCTTTAGGTCTTTAATATCCCCTTCTATAATCTTAATATTATTATCTAAGCCATTTAGCTTTACGCTTCTTTTTGCCATATCTGCAAACTTTTTTTGTATTTCAAGTCCATATATTTGAAATGGATTGTATTTGCCAAAAAGTAAAATGGGAATTACTCCTGTTCCAGTCCCTAAATCAATTACTCTATCTTTTGATTGTATCTCTGCAAAATCAGAAAGTAGTACTGCATCTATTCCAAATCTAAATCCACTTTTCTTTTGTATTATTTTATATCCTTTGAGATCTAAGTCTTCAATTGTTTCCTCATTTTCTAAAATTAAGTTGTCCATATTATCTCCAAATATTTTATTTTTTACTAATTACAGTTTCTTTTACATAGTGTATACTTTATATTATACCGAAAAAGGAGTGATTGTGAAAATGATTCGCTTTATGGACACATTCGATAAACAATTTCTTTTATTTATAAATAAAAACCACAATAATAAATATTTAGATTTATTCTATCCATCTTAAAAAGAGTACCCCTTCTGTGCGCTACTGCACTCAGTAGGGGAGGTTCATTTAGCGATTACTAATTTAAGTTCTAATTTATTTATTTTTGTACTTATTATATTTTTAAAAATTTTTTCGTTTATAAAACCTACAAATATTACTAATTATATCTTTACTACTCTCAGGAACAATTATATATCTTACAAAAAGAATTATAAATAAAGAAAGGCCCTATCAAAATATAGATGGTATTAAGAGCATAAAAATTGGCGTCGATAAATATTCCTTTCCCTCTGGTCATAGCTCTGCAGCTTTTACTATCGGGACTATATTTTCTCTGTTTGGTTCAAATTACTTAATTAGTATTTTTTTTATTATTTTAAGCGCCCTAGTTGCTTTTTCTAGAATATATCTTGGAGTTCATTATCTAACAGATACCATAGCAGGTTCAATTATAGGAGCATTATCATCTCTTGTTGTTTATAAGATATTTATATAGTTTAGTCTACATTTAGGAGGCAATGCTTATGCTTGAAAATATAAAAGGTGTAATTTTTGATTTAGATGGCACCTTAATAGATTCAATGTGGATCTGGGAGAAAATTGACCTAGAATTTATAAAGCTTAAAAGTCTTAATATTTCATCACAACAAATTATGAATGACCTAGCACCCCTTACTTTTGATGAATCCGCCCTTTATTTTATTAATAATTTTAATTTAAAAGAAAGCACTAAAGAAATTACAGATATATGGATGACAATGGCAATTAAAGAATATGAAAATAATGTCTTTCTAAAAAAAGGAGCCTACGACTTTTTAATTTACTTGAAAAACAAAAATGTTAAGATAGCCCTCGCTACAAGCTCAGACGAAAGACTTCTCTGCAAGGCTTTAGAGAAAAACAATATTAAATCTTTTTTTAATTACATAGTCACTACAGACATGGTTGGACTTTCAAAAGATAATCCTGATTTTTATCTTCTCTTAGCTGACAATCTTAATATAAATCCAGATAATCTAGCTGTATTTGAAGATATTCCTCAAGCAATGGCTGCTGCAAAAAAAGCCGGGATGAAAGTATTTGCTATATATGATAGTTATTCGAAACATTTAAAAAATGATATACTTTTAAATTCTGATTTTTATTTAAATGATTTCTCTGAAGTAAAAATAAAATAAACCTCCTATCATTTTGATAAGAGGTTTATTTATTTTTATAATGAAATTTTTACATTATATTTTTCTTTTAATTCAGATATCAGTTTAGTATAGTATTCTAACTGCTTATCTTGAAGCATTTTCTTGTTTATTTCGTCTTTTACTTCTTCATAAGGTTTAACTTCTGGAGAATTTTTATCATTCGTTAAAACTATATGATAACCAAATTGACTTTTAACAGGCTCTTTCATAAGTTCACCTGGTTCTAATGAAAATGCAGCATCTTCAAATTCTTTAACCATCATCCCTCTTTGAAAATCTCCTAGATTTCCACCTTGTTCTTTAGAAGGACATTTAGAGTATTCTACTGCAGCCTGAGCAAATTCCAGTTCTCCTGAATTTATTTTATCAAGTACTTCCTTTGCTGTTTCCTCATCTTCAACTAATATATGACTTGCATTAACACTTTCTTGACCTGCATATCTTTCAGGATTCGCTTCATAAACTTTTTTTGCTTCTTCATCTTCAACTTTTATAGTACTCATTATCCTGTCCATGGTGAATCCAAACTTTATTTCTTTTTCTGCTTGTTCAAGTTGAACTTGATAAAGAGGATCCTTTTCTAAGCCTAGTTCTGTACCAAATGCATTTATAAGTTCAACGCTAACTAGTTCTTCTAGTAATTGTTTTTTTCCAAATTCGCTTCCATAATAAGCTTTCTTATCTTCTGGAAGAGCCTCTACTGTTTTGTCTAAAACTTCTCTCGTTATTTCAATTCCATTTACAACAGCTACTACATCTTTTTCCATTTAATTAACTCCTTTTAGTTTCAATATGCCCCTATAAGTTTACCATATATTAGAAAAGTTATAAACAGCTATGATGTAAAGCATAACGATTTGTTCAAATTTAATCTCTTGCAATTGATTCCTCCTCCTGATAGTCTGTACGTACAGTTGAAATTTTAACTTTTAGGAGGTTATTATGTCAAATTTAAAATTATTAAATAATAAAGCACCAGAATTTAGTCTTAAAGGATCCGATGGAAAAACTCACAATTTAAATGAATATAAGGGTAAAAAAGTAATATTATATTTTTATCCTAAAGATAATACGCCAGGTTGCACAATTCAGGCAGAAGAGTTTAGAGATAATAATGATGAAATAGAAAAATCTAATGCCGTAGTACTTGGAATATCTAAAGATTCCATAGATTCACACAACAATTTTATTGAAAAACTTGATTTACCTTTTATACTTCTTTCTGATGAAAACGGTGATGTCTGCAAAACTTATGGTGTACTCAAAGAAAAAACTATGTCAATTCAAAGAAGCACATTTCTTATTGATGAAGAAGGAACTATTGTATATGAAAATAGAAATGTTTCTCCAAAAGATCAAGGAAATGAAATTCTTAAAGTATTAAAAAACTTAAATTAGAATAATCCAAAAAATATCTCTAGGGTTGATTATATCCTAGGGATATTAATATATATAGTCGCAATAAACAATCTGTTTGCAATAAGACTCTTTATATTTATAAATTCCATTCTTCCATTATTTGATACAAGAAGATTACCATTTCTTGCGTACCCAGTTATAGTAACCCAATGACTTTTTAAATTGTTTTTATATTTATTTCTTGTCTTCAAACCAATAATCAAAGGTACAGGTATATCATTATCTATACTCGTTTTTATAAGTCTCAATGTTTTATTTATTGAATCTATACTTTCTAAAAAATTATATCTAACTTTAACAATTAAATCTTCTTTTTTAAATCTACAATAGTATAAATGAACACCAAGTTTAAATCTATATGCTGAAATTGGTCCTTGCAAATATCTATTAAATATTTTTTTCTGCTTAGATATGAGTTCATCTTTAGTAAGAGGTTTAGACTTTATATAAGAATCAAAAGTTGCAAGAGATACTGCTCCACATCCAAATACACTCAAAAGTTTATTTCCTATATGCTGATTCCCTCCGTATATTCCGGGAAAAATTTCATATAAATCTTTTTTTAACGTTTTATATTCAACCCCATTATATTTAACTATCATTTCTTACCTCCCTTTTCTAATACAATTATATACTAATATATCACTAAATTTTAGTTATTAGTTAAAAATAAAAAGCCGCCTTAATACTTGGCAGCTTTTAGATTTCTTTGATTATTAAAATATTATTTTTTCTACTTTATTTATAAGTTTATTGGCCTTAGCAGCAGTAGATGCTTCAGCTATAATACGAAGCAATGGCTCTGTCCCTGATTTTCTTACACAAATCCAAGAATTATCTTGATACTGTAATTTTATTCCATCAATTCTTTTTATTTTAAAATCTTTTTCATTCTTTTTCTCTAAATAATAATTTAATTTTGATTCTACTTTGATTATTTTATCTTTCTTTAAATGATAATTTCTTTCAACAGTATGGAACTCACCATACTCTTCAAATAAAGAATCTGTTAATTGACTCATAGATTTTTTTGAAACAGCTAGCATTTCAAGTATAAGAATGGCTGCAAAAATGCCATCCTTACCCATAATATGACCTGCAACTGTAAATCCTCCACTTGATTCTCCACCAATTAAGGCATCATATTTTTCCATTGCCAAGGATATATTTTTAAAACCTACTTTTACCTCAATAACATTTTGATTATGTTTTTTTGCTATTGCATCTATAATATGGCTTGTGGTTAAATTTCTAACTGCTGGCCCTGATAATTTTTTTTCTTCTAATAAATACTGATAAATTAATGCAATCAAAATACTTGGATGAATAAATTGACCTTTTTCATCAATTATACCAATTCTATCTGCATCTCCGTCGGTTGCTATAGCTAAGTCGTAAGAACCTAATCTAATAATTTCTTTTAGTTCAGATAAAGTATCTAAGCTCGGTGAAGGTAATTGTCCTCCAAAAAAAGCATCATGATTATCATTAATTAAATCAATTTCACAGCGACAAGTATATAGTATAGTAGATAAAGCTGTCTTTGAAACTCCAT
>JAAZDF010000166.1 GCA_012512905.1 Clostridium sp. | reverse complement strand
TAAGGCATAAGATACTGCTTTAGGCGCTTTTTTAAGAAGTATTCTAATAAGTATTACAAAAATAATTACATAACTAGCCATTAGGCTCATATTCAAAACCTCTATAAATAATTTACTCATTTTTATCCCTCCTTATGGTCATCAATTAGTTTTTTTAATTCTTCTGCTTGTTTTTTATTTAATTTTTTTACACCCATAAAAGAAGTTAGAAATTTTGGTAAAGATCCTCCAAAGGTATCTTCAACAAAGCGTACACTTATCTTAGCATCATACTCTTCTCTAGTTAACAAAGAGGAAACCATAGCATTCTCATTTTGAAAAATACCTTTATCACATAGCTTTCTGAGTACTGTATAAGTTGTGGATTTTTTCCAGTCCATTTCTTTTTCTGAAATTTTTACCAGTTCTCCAGATGCTATAGGTTCATTTTTCCATATTAAATCAGCAAATTTTTCTTCTGCTTCTGCAAGCTCATATATTTTCATAATAACCTCCTTGGTTCATTTAGTATCAATCCTTAATAAAGGATATATAACAAGTTTTCTTGAAAGTAGGAATCTAAATTTTTTAATAACCTTGATCATCTATTAACCAAGGATACTTATTATTTTCCCTGATAAGAATAACATTCCAATTTGTATAATCTCCTTCATTCCAAGGACTTTTAATGGAACTTTCAGGATACTTAATATTGAAATCCACCTTAAATGCTATAACATTTTCTTTCTTGCTACCATTTGTAGCTCCTCTACCAAAATCTATATAATTTTCTATTTCAGTATCATCTTCATTGTATTTAACTGAAAGTAAAGTGCGTATTTCATCTCCATATAAGACAACATTAGGTTTACTATGGTCCGCAGTCATAGTTTTTATAATAAGATCTTCATCTTTATTTTTTATTGCTGTAAAGTATTCTTCTACTACAGCATGAGCATCAGCTATTTCTTTTTTTGTAAATTGATTAGAATTTGAATTGTTAATAGGATTTGATGCAAGTGAAATACCTGCTAAAAATAAGACAACTACCGAAATTATTACTATCCAAAATTTAGGTTTCTTATAATTCATAACGTTTTTAATCCTCCCTTTTACATTCCCTTCGCCAAAAGCGAGAGGACTAGCATTAAGCATATGCCTTCCAGCAGCTAATGATAATAAAGAATTAGCATAGGACTTTTTAATATCCTTATTCATTTCTTTCAGAACTCTTTCATCACAGGAAAGCTCCATATCTGCTCCCATTAATATAAATGCTAGCCATACAAGTGGATTAAACCAGTGGATAGATAATATTAAAAAGCCCAATATTTTTACAATATGATCTTTTCTCTTGATATGAGTCTGTTCATGTAGCAATATATAGTTTTTCTCATCATTTTTTAAACTAAAAGGTAAATATATTTTTGGTTTCATAAAACCGAGTACAAATGGTGTTTTTAGATTTTCTGCTATATAAATATTATCTTCTAATAATCTAGCACCCTTAAGATTATTGTTTAAAATTACAACAGAGACTATGCCATAAGTAAGTAAAAGGATAATACCTAAAATCCAGACATAAGCCATTATCTCTGTGTAAATTTGCAAAGGATTTACACTAGCTCCGATAGCCGTCCTAGGAAGTGATTGATTTATAAAAGTATCTACTCCCCTTATTCCACTAATAATTTGTGGGTTTTGCTGGTAGACAATATCCTTAGGAATGGGAGCCATATTTAAACTTTTTGGGATAATGCTAAGTGAACTTTCAAATGAAAATGGAATAATAAGCCTAAAACCCACTACACTCCATAAGGCATAAGATACTACTTTAGGTGCTTTTTTAAGGGGTATTCTAATAAGCATTACAAAAATAATTACATAACTAGCCATTAGGCTCATATTCAAAACCTCTATAAATAATTTACTCATTTTTATCC
>JAAZDF010000165.1 GCA_012512905.1 Clostridium sp. | reverse complement strand
CATTTTCTACTAAAGATTTAACAGCAAGGTTTATTTGAGTCTGAACTAAAAACGTCATTCTTAAAAGGTTACTATACATATGCTTTACAGCTATATCAATATTACTTTCCAAAATATCCTCCTTAAGCAAATCTACCCGATATGTAATTTTCAGTTCTTTGATCTTTAGGCGCATAAAACACTTCACTAGTCTCGCCTATTTCTATAAGTTCTCCTGCAAGAAAAAAGGCAGTATTATCGCTTATTCTGGCTGCTTGCTGCATAGAGTGGGTAACAATTATAATAGTATACTCTTTCTTTAAGTTTATCATAAGTTCTTCTATCTTTGCTGTAGCTACAGGGTCTAAGGCACTTGTAGGCTCATCCATCAGGATTACCTTGGGAGTTAGAGCAATTGCCCTGGCTATGCAAACTCTTTGCTGCTGGCCTCCAGAGAGCTTTAAAGCACTCTTTTTTAGTCTATCTTTTACTTCGCTGTAAAGAGCCGCTCTTTTAAGAGAATTTTTAACTCTTTTATTTAAAACTTTTTTATCTTTTATACCTTGAACCCTAAGTCCATAGGCAACATTATCAAAAATACTCATCGGAAATGGATTGGGATGCTGAAAAACCATACCTATGTTAGTTCTGAGCTGTACAACATCAACTGATTCATCGTATATATCTACTCCGTTAAACAAAATTTCTCCTTCATGACTAAAACTATCAACTAAATCATTCATCCTATTAAAACATTTTAAAAAAGTAGACTTACCACATCCAGAAGGCCCAATTAGAGCAGTTATTTTGTTTTTTTCTATTTCCATATCAATGTTTTTAAGGGCCTGAAAATCACCATAATATGCACTTAAATTTTTAACTGTAAATGTATTCATTTAACCACTCCATTTCTTAGATAATCTATTTGAAAAAAGCTTGAAAACAATATTTAAAAATAAGACAATAACAAGTACTACTATTGAAATAGCACTAGCAAGTTCAAAGTTTGGCTGCTCTCCATTCATTACAGACCAGATCTGAACAGCAAGGGTTGTTGCTCCTTCTTTAAGTTTTGGATCATCATTTACAAAAGTTCCTGTTGTATAAATAAGAGCTGCAGATTCTCCTATAATTCTACTTACAGAAAGTAGAACTGCACTAAGGATTCCAGGAAGAGCCCTTGGAAGAACTACCTTAAATATAGTTTGGGTGTCAGTTGCTCCAAGAGACAAACTAGCATTTCTAAGACCATCTGGAACAACGATTAAAGCTTCCTCTGTTTGCCTTATGATAACTGGAAGTAAAACTGCGCTCATAGTTAAAGATCCAAGTAAGATGCTTGGCCCTGTTGCTCCAAATAAGAGAGTTATAGGAAATAAAATCGCCATACCTACAAGTCCAAATATAATGCTTGGAACTCCTGAGAGCATCTCTATAGAGTTTCTAAGAAGATTTGTAAGTTTATTTTCTTTAGCAATTTCATTTAAATATATAGCAGACAAAACTCCAACTGGAAGGGCTATTAGAAGACTTACAAAAATTAGTAAGAAAGTAGCCTTTAAACTTCCATATATACCACCACTTGAGCTTTTAAAATACATAGAATTTATCTCTGATCCATCTTCTATTGAAAGAATCATATCTTTTGCAGTATCCCCTACCAGCATCCCTGCTGTTTTTCTCTCACCCATGCTGGAGATAAAGCTTATCTTTTGAATTTCATCGCCAGGGCTTATTTGAAGTTTTTTACCTGGGCTTTGAGTTTTATTAGCCCTGTTTAGAATAGAATCTTTTTCTATTCTTTCAATTACAATAATTTTTTCCTTACTAGTATTTTTATCATCTATAACTGAAAAACCATATTTCCTGCTGAAAACTTCTCCCTTTTTTAAATCACTTGGCATTTCAAATGATTTATTTTGATTAGAAGGAAATTCTGCGCTAAAATTTTCAGCCCAGTAATCATTTTTGAGCATAGCTATACTTATAGTTCCTTTTCCTTTATTAAATACAAAAATAAATATAGAAAGTAAAATTAAAACAGTTATTAAGGCGGAGCTATATGTAAGAAAGTTTCTTGTAAAATCTTTAATTTTTCTTTTTTTATCCATTAGCGTCACTTCCAATTCTATCTTTTACCTTGTTTAGGATAAGATTTGTCATGACTATAATTACCATAAGAACAATTCCAATACTAAACCTTATATCATAGTCAATGCCTGATGTTTCCTTAAGACCAGCAAGCATTGTAGATGTTAGTGTTCTTGTTATATCAAAAGGGTTTAAAGTTGGACCGTAAAACTTATTACCGGCTACCAT
>JAAZDF010000164.1 GCA_012512905.1 Clostridium sp. | reverse complement strand
ATCATCATTATCAAAAGGGGCAGATTTCACAAAATCTTGTGCTATCACATTGTCATTTTCTTCTACAAATCGTATCCTATCAATTTTAAGTTGAAGGGCATTCATATAACTTGTTACTGTTCCTCTTATTTTTATTAAATCACTTTCTTGGAATTTATCTTCCAAGGCTTCAGGAACATCCCAAAGTTTTGCATTGATATCTCCAGTTTTATCAGAAAGAGTAAAGTCTAAAAACTTTTTATCCCCTGTATTTGTAGTTTTGAGATTAATTCTTTTTATTATTAATATACTATCAACTTTTTCTCCAACTACATATTCACTTATATTTTTATTAATTATTTCCATTTATTTCTCCTTAATTTAATATTTCTCACATGTTATGTTATATTATACATTATATAGAGTGATTTCTTAAGCAAAGAGGTGTATTTATGAATATTAAGCTACCAAATGATGTTTTATATATTATAAACAAGATAGAAAGTGCTGGTCATGAGGTTTTCGTTGTAGGGGGAGCCATACGAGATATTTTAATTGGAAAGTATCCAAATGATTATGATCTTACCACGTCAGCAAAACCTCAGGAAATTATAGATCTTTTCGAAAAATCTATATTGACAGGAGTTAAGCACGGCACTGTTACAATTCCCATAGAAGGCTCTAATTATGACATAACGACTTATAGGGTTGAAAGTGCTTATGTAAACAAAAGAGCTCCAGAAAATGTAACATTTACAAAAGATATTTATGAGGATCTTTTGAGAAGAGATTTTACAATAAATTCTATAGCCTATAATCCAAATAAAAGACTTGTTGACCCCTTTAATGGATTAGAGGACTTAAACAAAAGAACAATAAAAACTGTTGGAAATCCAAATGAAAGATTTGATGAAGATGCTCTGAGAATGCTAAGAGCCATAAGATTTGCAACAACACTAAATTATAATTTAGACCCAAAAACATCTTTGTCTATTGTTGAAAATGCTGAAAATCTAAAATATATAAGTAAAGAGCGGATAAGAAATGAAATAAATACTATTCTTATTTCTGATTATCCAAAAAGAGGACTAAAAATGATATCAAATTTAGGTCTTTTGAAATATATATTTCCAAGTCTTATACCACTTATAGCTTTCAATCAGTTTAATAGGTACCATGATGAAAATGTATTTGACCATAGTTTAGAAGTAGTCGCTAATACGCCTAAGCATTTACACACAAGGCTCGCTGCACTTTTTCATGACTCTGGAAAACCAGATACATTCACAGTAGATAAAAATGGTGCTGGACATTTTTATGGTCATGAAATGAGATCATCTGAAATCACCATAGAGTCTCTTAAGCACTTGAAGTATGACAATAAAACCATAAGTAATGTTTATACTCTAGTTAAAAATCATATGGTTTCTGTAGATATAAAAAAAGAAAATAAAATTAAAAAACTTATAAAAGAAGTTGGTGAAGATAATTTAGACTCTCTTATAAGCTTAAAAAGAGCAGACATATCTGCAAAAAGATCTGATATTGGTCTGCAAAATAAAGATATTGATTTATTTAAGGATAAAATCTATAATATTTTAAATTCTAATGAACCTTTATCTATCAAAGACCTTGCAATTAATGGTAATGACATTATGAGCTTAGGAATAAAAGAAGGCATAGAGATAGGTAAAATACTAGCTTATCTTTTAGAGAAAGTTCTTGATAATCCAAGCCTCAATACAAAAGAAAAATTAATAGACCTAACATTAAGACATCGAAAAGAAAAGTAAACCTTTAGAAAAAAGTTCTACTTTTCTTTTCTTTCTCTTATATTTGTATAGATTGTTATATTTATAGTATTATAATCTCTTTCTCAAGAAATATTGAATAGATATAACAGCTTTTTACCTTTTTTAAAGTAATTCTCTCTAAAGCATCTTTATAATAAGAAAGCTGAAGTTTATACCTATCTTCAAAAAACTCCTTATAATCATCTTCTAAATCTTTAGGAATATAATCAGTTTTATAATCTACAATTATAAGTTCTCCATCTTCCTCGAAAAACAAATCTATAGCTCCTACTATCATGGTTCCTTCTTCATTTTTTTCTCCATTTATAAAAAAGGATTTTTCTCTCTCAAGATTACCCATCTTATCGGCATCCACTATTCTTTTTCCAAGCTTTGATTTAAATAAACTTAGAATTTTAAACTTATCAACAGCATCTTTCTCTTCCCGGCTAATGAGTTCCCTATCTAATATGCTTTCTAGATTGTTTTCAATTTCCTCTATGTTATTGGTCTTTTGAAAATCTAAATACATCATTACTTTATGAAAGGCAGACCCTCTTTCTGCTCCTGTCAGTTTTTTCTCTGTCATAAATCTTGGCCTTAATAAAAACTCTTCTTTGATTAACTCTTCCCCAATTTCTTCTTTACTTTTATTCTCTCTAATTTTCTTAATTTCAGTTACTGTCATTTTAGATGCCTTATCTATATCGCCTTTATATCTATATTCATAAGAAAGTATTTTATTTACCATAAAAGCCTGTTCAGGCTTTTTGTAATCTTTTATTCTAAGATCAATAAACTCTTCTTTTTTCATATTTTCTATAGCTTTATAGATAATATCGCTTGAACTCAAAACTCTACATGTAAATTTAGAATTCGTTATAAAATTCTCTCCAGAAATTAAACTATCATTATCATAAAAATCTTCTTCTTTTAAAATAGACATCATTATCCAATCTAGATAACTTCCAGATTTCAATACATTATTTGGATTTATTTTTGTATCAAGAGAAACTCCAAGTCTTTTCCATTTTTGAATATCATTTTCTGCACTTTTTATGCTTCCGGTAACTATTACTTTTTCCTCAGCCCTTGTAAGAGCTACATACAATACTCTCATTTCCTCAGACATATTTTCAATATCTATTTTCTTTTTTATGATTTCTCTAATAAAAGTAGTATTTTCAATGTTTTTTTCTACATTTACATACTTAGGCCCAAACCCTAATTCTTCATGAAGTATTATAGGTTTTCTTGTGTCCATTTTATTAAAACCTTTATTAGCATTCGAAAGTATAACAACTGGAAATTCAAGTCCTTTAGATTTATGGATACTCATAATTCTAACAAGATTTTCATTTTCTCCGAGAATTTTTGCAGCTCCTATATCTCCAGTAGTACTTTTTATTTTATCTAAAAATATAATAAAATTAAATAATCCCTTAAGAGATGTATCTTCAAACTGCTTGGCTCTTTGGAATAAGACCTTTAAGTTTGCCTGCCTTTCTACTCCTCCTGGCATTGCTCCAACAAAATCATAATAAGATGTTTCACTATATAAATACCAAATAAATTCACCTAAATCCATATATCTCGAAATATTTCTATATTCTAATAGCTTTTTATTAAAGTTATCCACTTTTAATATTAAATTTTTATTCATGCTACTTGACTTAAAACTTTTCAAATTATTATAAAAGTACTCTGTTTTATCTATATCTCTTATTTCTACTAAATCATCCTCGCTAAATGAAAAAATTGGGCTTCTAAGAACACTTAAAAGAGGAATATCTTGAAGAGGATTATCTATAATTTTTAAAAGTGAAACCATAGTTCTAATTTCTATAGAATCAAAATATCCTAGCTCATTATCACTAAAACATGGAATGCTTCTAGTTTTCAGCTCATCTATAAAAATATCTGATTTATTTCTAGTAGCCCTTAAAAGTATTACTATATCCTTATATTTAATATTTCTATACACCTTATTTTTTTTATCAAAAATCTTTTGCTTGCTATCTATAAGAGACTCTATTTTATTTGCAACCATCTTAGCTTCTAGCTCTATTTCTTTAAAGTCTTCTATGTCTATGTCTAAAAAATCTGACTTCAAGTAAGTATCATCATCTTCTAGAAAACTATTTTCTTCAAGAGATCTATCTAACAGAAGTATCTCAAAAGGGTCATCTTTTATTTCCTCTCCATAGTAATTTGCCCCAAAAGTTAAAGACTCTTTTTCATCATATTCAATTTCTCCAACCTCAGAGCTCATTATACTTTCAAATATAAAATTAACTGTAGATAAAACATTTTTTCTACTTCTGAAGTTTTTATAAAGTAATATTTTTTTATTTCTCTTATCTTTAGATGATACTTCTGTCGGATAGTTTTTATATTTTTCTAAAAACAGCTCTGGCTTTGCCTGTCTAAACCGGTAAATACTTTGCTTTACATCTCCAACCATAAATACATTTGGATTTTCATCATCTATTCTTGAAACCATTTTTATAATAACTTCTTGAATTTCATTTGAATCTTGATATTCATCCACAAGTACCTCATCAAACTTCTCTTTATAATAACGAGACACTTCTGATGGTTTTATCTTTCCATTTTCATTTTTTGTTAGGATTTCTAAAGCAAAATGTTCTAAATCAGAAAAATCTAATAAGGTGTTCTCTTTCTTTTTTTCTGCATATCTATCCATATAAAAAATGGTAATATCTTTTAAAGCATTTAGCTGCATATATAAGTCATTTATTATCAAAATATTATTTTCTTCGCTTTCGAAAAAATAATCTTCACTTAGTTTTTTTATAAAAGTTTTAAAGTCCTCTCTCATAAATTTAACATCATCTGCAAGGCTTTTATCATTACCTTTTTTTCCTCTTTTAAGCCTTGGTGGTTTAATACTTTCAAGTGATTCTTTTATTTCATCAAAAGAGTGTTTACCTTCAAATATTTCTTTAAATGTAAAAAGGTTTTCTAAATCTTCTTTTAGTGTTTCACCGTAGGGAAAAAGATACTCATCGTCTACTACCATACTATAAGCACTCTTTAATAGTTCTTCATAGGATAAGAAATCATTTGAAACAGACTTTTTAAAATTTTTGTATAGTTCTATGTCATCTATACTTTTATCTCCAATATTAAAGTTTTCTACTGAATTCTCTAACCATTTTTTTGGCCATGGATTACTCATTATGAATCTATATAAATCATCTATTATAATTTTAAGCCCACTATCATCTCTTTTTCCACCAAAAGAATCTACAAGTTTTAAAAAGTTTTTATCACCAACTTCATAAAATTCTTCTAAAACTTCTTCCATAGCCTCTTCTTTTAAAATCTGATTTTCAGTTTCATCTGAAATTCTAAATCCAGGATCGATTCCTATTTTTTCAAAATTATTTCTTATAATTTCCAGACAAAAAGAATGGATTGTTGTTATATTACTCCTATTTAAAAGAGCTAATTGTCTTTGTAGGTTTTTATCACGAGGGTTATTATCAAGTTCACTTATAATAGCTTCCCCTATTCTTTCTCTCATTTCTGCAGCAGCAGCATTTGTAAAAGTTACAACAAGTAAATTATCTATTTCTACATTTTCTTTAGTTACTTTTTTTACAATTCTTTGAACAAGAACGGCTGTTTTTCCTGACCCTGCTGCAGCTGCCACAAGAAGATTAGAATCCCTTGAATTAATTGCCGATTTTTGTTGATTAGTCCAAGTTTTTACCATCTTCTTCCTCCTTTGTTTTTTGCATATTATTCCATAGCTCATCTGTTGTAAATAGTCTTAAGTTGTTATAATTATTATCCTTAATTTTTGTATCAAACTGGCATATACTTTTGTACTCACAGTATCTGCAAGGTGTAAGATCTTTATTTTTGTAAGGAACTATTGATATATTTCCCTTCACCATTTCTTTTAAAATTAATCCTAGTTTCTTTTTTGTGTACTCTCTTAAGATTGTAAATTCTTCTTCAGTTAAAATAGTTTCTTTGGAAGCTGAACTTAATTCCCCATCTTTTCTAAATCTAGCTGGTATAACTAAGGAATATCCCTCCATGTCTTTATCCATAGATTTAATAACTTTTGCATCATTTAGAATCATACCTTTCATTCTAAGACTTTTCAAAATTTCAATTTCAATTTCTTTGTCTGAAAGATCCAAACTTCCTTTAATCATTGGATTATCCATCCTAAAATATAATATAGCTCCAGGTATCGCTTCATTAGAGACAAGTTTCTCCCAGTTTTTGAGCACAACTTCTAGGTATACAAGTAGCTGAAGTTGAAGTCCATAGTAAACATCATTTAGTGATATATTTTTATCTGATGATTTATAATCTATTATTCTTATATATGACTTACCCTCCATCTCTAAAACATCAATTCTATCTATTCTACCCATTAAGAGGGCTTCTTTATCCTCACCAGGTATATCAATAGCAAGTGGGGGCAAGTTTGATCCTACTCCGAAACCAAGTTCATTAAACATCGGAATAAAATCCCCTTTTGCTATCTGGGCTGTTAGTGTATCTATACTTTTATATATTATTTTCTTAACTTTTTCTCCCATATACCTATACCTTGGGCTACTTTTATATATTAAATTGTTTTTCTCAATTTCTTTATCAACAAGTAAATCAACACTTTCTCGTATAAATTCTTTGTCAAGAGATGAAATTCCAAGCTCTATCCCCTTAATATCTTCTGTGAACTGATCAATAACACTATGCATTAATGTTCCAATATCGGGAGGTGTCATCTCATAAAACTTTCTTTCTTTTGCCATAAGTCCATATCTTACATAATATGCAAAAGGACACTCTGAAAATTTTTCTATTTTAGATACACTTAAATAAAGATTTTTATCATAAAGTTTATTTGCAGACTCCTCACTTAAGCTTTTTACCTGATTTGTATATTCAAGACCACTTTCAGCTATTTTAAGTTTATATTTATACTCAGGATTATTATCATAATAATTATAAACTTCACCCCAAAGAGGATTAACATCTTCCCCTTGTATATCTCTTCTCATTTCATGAATTAGCTTGTTAAAACTTCCTTTTCTGCTATCCAGACTTTCAATTCCATCGTTTTGTACTTCATAGGGATTGATATAAACTTCTTCTTCCAGATTTATAAAAATATTTTTTAATCTACTGATTACAATGGAAGGTCTTAAGGATTTCCCATCAATATCAGAAGCTGCATATGAAATCCACATAAATTCACTTGCAGTTGAAAAGGCTGTATAAACTAAAAATTGCTCATAAAATGACTTACTTCTAGAATCAATTCCTATTTCAACTCCCTCTTCTTTGATTTTAATTATATCTTTATCAGATAGAAGTTCATCATCTCTAATTGTTCTTGGAAATATTCCGTCATTGGCACCTAAAATATATAAATTCTTTATTCTACCCGTTTTAACCCTTGCAACATCACCAACAATTATTTGATCTAAAGTAAAAGGTATAATAGCAGCTTCATGACTTTCTATAGCTGCCTTAAATATACTTAGAAAGTCTTTATTTTCCAAAATATCTTCCCCTAGAACTTCAACAAAATTATCCATTATTTCTATAATAGATTTATTTACCTCTTCTTGTTCTTTTAAAATACCTTCGCTTTTTTTACTTATTATACTTTCATCTATATAGATATCTTTGTAGGTTTTTTCAAAAATTTCATTTTCAGAAAGATGAATAAATAGAAGTTCAACTTTTTCTTTAACAGTTATTTTTTCTTTTATATTTTCTAAAAAATCATTATATATTAAGATAAGCTCTTCTCTTATATTATTCACTTTGTCCATATATATCTTATTTAATTTTTCATCTCTAATATTAGGATAGCTATATTCAAAGACCTCATTGTATTTATAGCCTTTTATATCATAAGCAAGTATATAATTTTCAAGTATATGAATATCATCTATGCTCATTTTCGTAAGTCCTGTTTTTAAGAGTTTAAATACATTTTCATAGCTATATCCATAAACTACCATCTCTAGCAAGGAGATAATATAAAGAGATAGTAAATTTCCATCTATAGGTAGTCTTTTATCTAAAAATATAGGAAGATCGTGTTCCCTAAAAACTGATCTAATAACACTTTCATAACTTTCAATATCTCTACATAATATTGCAATATCATTATATTTTAAAGTATCATCTTCTCTAGTTTTATTTATTATATCTGTACATACTCTCTCAACTTCGTCATATCTATTTTGAGCTCTATAAAGTTTTATGTTAGAAGGTTCTTTTATAAATTTTTTGCTTGGATATTTAAAAAACTCTTTTTGAAGATGGTCTAATTCTTTTCCTTTTTGAAACCTTTTTGGAGTTTCATCTTTAATTATTATTGGTTTTTCAATATATGTCGATGATTCTACAGCTACCTTACTAAGTTTATTATCAGTGTCTTTCGTAATATAGAATATATCGTTAAACCTATCTTCTACATCTATTGTTAAGCTTATATAAGTTTTTTTAGCATAGAGAAATATTTTTTCTAGAATTTTATATTGAATTTCAGAAAAATCATTGAACTCATCAATATAAATAAAACTGTCCTTTAAAAAGAAAGCATCTTTAAATTTTTCTAAAGAATAATTAGCTTCATCTATTAAATCTATATAGTTTTTACTTAGTTCCTTATTATATTCACTGTAAAAAAGCTTGATATCTTTTAATTTTTGAAGAAGTTCTATATCATCTAAATTGTCTATTATTTTTTCAAACTCTATAATATCTATATCAAACCTTTTCATTTGATCCACAAGTTCTTTTGCAAGCTCTATAAAACCAGTATTCTTAGATACTCTTTTAAAATAGACAAGTTCATCTTTTATATTAAATAAAGCTCTGGTCATAAGCATTGTTTTACCTGTTTCACTAACTAAATCATGATTTGAACCCCCAACTGTATTTAAAACTTTTTTTACGATAGAGTTAAAACTCATGACACTAACATTAAAAATGCTAGTTTCTTTTAAATCTTTTAATACTTTTTGCTCAGATCTAAAGGTATATTGCTCTGGTACAAGTATTATATGATTACTTGAAGGGTTTTCTTCTAAATTTTTCTTAATGAGATCATACATAATTGTTGTTTTACCACTGCCTGATCTTCCATATATCATTTTTAGACTCATAAATTCACATCCTTTAACTAATTATACTATATTTATTTATTCTCTATACATTTTATGTTAATTTATAAGTTTTCAGTTTTTACTAAAATATTCTTATTGACATGAAGCTAAAGCATTGATATAATGAGGTTTGTACTTATAGAGATTGTTATGGAGAACTACTCAAGAGGCCGAAGAGGCGCCCCTGCTAAGGGCGTAGGTCGGGAAACTGGCGCGAGGGTTCAAATCCCTCGTTCTCCGCCATAAATCTTTAAACAATAAAAATACTAAGATTTTTTAATCTTAGTATTTTTTTGCTTTTTAAATAGAGCTTTGCATGAAAATAGTGTTGAAATTTAAGTATTTTAAAAAGGATTCTATTGAACCCATTTTATGACTGTTAACCAAAAAAGCGACCTAAATCATAACTTCTTTATACTCTGTGTGTTTTATAAATGAACATGATTTTGACTTGTCATATGAGCCATAGGTTAGTTATTATGTAAAACTCAATTTCTATATCAAATTAGTCATATCTAATTTTTTATTCATTAGCAAGAAAAGAAAGAATTTTATCTTCGAATTGAAAAGTAATCGAAGGTACTGTTGCTTTATCCTCATATTCTCTTGTGCCATAAACTCCATTAATAGTTTCTTCTGTATCTTCAAAAAGTAAATCTAATTTATAAGAAGAATCAACTTTTTCGGTAGCATATTTGCCTCTCCATTCCTCATTATTTGACTTATCTGTCAGTACAAAACTATTATCATTATTAAAAACAATAGTCATTTCGCTTTCCAATGGATCCCCCTCTAAATCTGAAACAAATTCCATTTTCCAGTTATAATCTGATATCTCTCTTTAGTCTCCACAGAAATACAGCCTAACAAAGAAACTAAAAGAACTAGTAAAGTTATACTCAATGTTATAATTCTTTTCATTTTTAATTCCCTTTCTTCAATAAATTTCATATTCGTTAAAATATTTGAGTTTTATTCAATTCTTATTAAGACAAACTCAGACTTTTTATTACTATGCGTCTTAAATCTTAAAAAGAGTACCGCTTCTGTACTTTAGCTTAGTAAGGGAGGTTCATTACTGAAAAGACCCTTTTGCTAAGATAACATAAATAATTATCATAAATATAGGGTATAAATAATTTTTAAGCTTCTTGAATTCAAAATCTTCAATGTGTTGACTAAAATATGAAGATGCCACGGTTGAAAGTACCGCTGTTTTTGCTTCTATATATCCTAAATTATATAATATTATATTTACAAGCAAAAATAATGCAACTAATACCATTGGCCCTTTTTTTTCTTTAAATAATCTTTTCATTTCTATCACTATCCTCATCATTGTATTAATATCTTGCCAAGATAAACAATTACTTTTAATTGTTTTGCACAATTCTTATTAGACAAAATCAGTGCTAACATATTAATTTCTACAATTAGAACACAACTAACAAGTACTTATATATAGACTGATTTTCTTGCTTGGTGGTACTATATTCTTACATTACAGCTTGAAGAGTAAGTATGGATTAATAACTGCTTGCTCTTTGTCGCTCCTCTTTTCGATTTGAAAAATTCAATACAGTTAAACCAATACATATAATTTGCCTAGTATTTCGTAGATACACCATTGAATTCATTCATCGACCTTCTAAGATTGCTATGGAAAGCATTTATATTCTGCATGTGATAAATTCCTTCTTTAAATTTACCACTCTCTAAAAAAACTCATCAATTTTAACGACAGCTTCTACATGCTTAACATCTACATATGTTTGCAAGGTATCCATGATTTTATGTCGGCAAAAGAATGTGGTCGTTGGTTTGATTCCTGCAATATCTGCTAATTCACCTATTGACTTTTCATTAACCGAGGACTTCTCATATAGTAGCAACTTATCAATATTATACCTACTATTACACTTAGGGCACAAGGATAAATCAGTAAAAGTTTTATGGCATAACTTACAAATATATCTTTGCTTGTCTTATATTTACCTAGCCTTGATACTTTCTCATGAGAAAAATATGGACACACTCTTTTCTTTGAAAATCTGTATTCCTTAATCGTATTCGTAATTTCTTTTGAAAGCGAATCAAAAGTAATTACCTCTTCCAAATAATTCATGATTGCTTCGTTATCTGTATCACCTAAAGAACTTATATCTCTTTTTACAGATTCTATCATTGCCATAAAGATACCTCTGTTGTTTTTGATATACTTATGTTGTACAAAATTTCAAAAAAAAACATTTTATTATTTCACATAGGTTTTACAGAGAGCTTTAATAATTAAAGTTTATCCACATAAGTTTTTTTATATTAACATTATTTATGGTTTTTTCTGTTTTATCCACAGGTTTAGCTCATAACTTTCCATGAATAAAATTTTATGATAATGTATAATTAAATTCATAAAAAGGAGATTTTATGCTTTATTATTATTTTATGTACTTTATTATATATTCTTTTATAG
The DNA here is from genome assembly GCA_012512905.1 of Clostridium sp. GTDB lineage: Bacteria > Bacillota > Clostridia > Clostridiales > Clostridiaceae > JAAZDF01. Next base: position 4,919 of record JAAZDF010000164.1, on the reverse strand, counting down.
GCTGGATCTATGAATCTACTTTCAGAACTATAACTCACAAAAAAATTATAAATAGTGGTTTTTTAAATGGACCCCTAATTCCTATTTATGGTTTTGGGGCCACTTCTATTGTTTTACTTTTTTATAATGATAATTTATCTTTTATTCCACTATTTTTGTCCAGCATGGTCGTTACTACAATCCTTGAATATATAACTTCTTACTTAATGGAAAAAATATTTAATGCAAGGTGGTGGGATTATTCGGATAAGCCTTTTAATATAAATGGAAGAGTGTATTTGCTAGGAGCTTTAGTTTTTGGAAGTTTCTCTGTTATTGTAATTAATTATGTTCATCCTCATATTATTAATTTGGTAAGTAAAATAAGTATGAATAGTATATATATTATTTCAGCTAGTATGTTTATAATTTTACTATATGACTTTAGCTACACAACTATTAACCTTCTTAATTTAGATAAGAAAATAAAAAAGCTAGAATTAAAAATACAAACTTTTACTGGAAAAGATATAATTTCTCCTTCTGATTTAAAAGAATATTTAAAATATAAGATTAGTTCGGACTTAGAAGATCATAAATCTCTGATGTCTTCAGCTGATAAACACAAGGCTCAAATTAAAAGATTAATTAAAACATTTCCTAAACTTTCCTTTAATCGTAATAAACACATATGGGAAGCTTTGAAAGAAAAACTTGATAATAAAGATTAAACTTAGAGTTTTAGGGGTTTCTTTTAACTAATTATTAATTTTTTAAGTAGTTTCAGTTAATTTAATTGTATACTATTGAATTAAAGCTTTTTATCAGATACTATAAGAGTAACGAAATGAAAATTGATTTCAGTTAAACACGATAAAATATTTGGAGGAAGATATAATGAAACATGAATTACCAAAATTACCTTATTCTTATGATGCACTGGAACCTTATGTAGATAAGGAAACAATGGAAATACATTATACAAAGCACCATCAAGGATATGTAAATAATTTAAACGCTGCTTTAGAAGGTCACAAAGATCTTCAGGAAAAAACTGTTGAAGAATTATTAAAAAATTTAGATGCAGTACCTGAAGATATTAGAACAGCAGTAAGAAATAATGGTGGTGGACATTTAAATCACTCATTTTTCTGGAATTGGATGACTGAAGATAAAAATCAAGAACCAAAAGGTGAACTATTAAAAGCAATAAATGATACTTTTGGTAGCTTGGATAAATTCAAAGAAAAATTTGCAGCTGCTGCTGGATCAAGATTTGGTTCTGGTTGGGCATGGCTAGTACTTAATAATGGTAAACTTGAAGTAACATCGACACCAAATCAAGATAACCCAGTATCTGATGGTTTAACACCTATCTTAGGGCTTGATGTTTGGGAGCACGCTTACTACCTTAAATATCAAAACAGAAGACCAGACTATGTTAAAAACTGGTTTAATATTGTAAATTGGGATCAAGTTGAAAAATTATTTAATGAAAATAAATAATAACTATTAAAAACAAATATTAATCCTATCTAAGTTCTACTTAGATAGGATTTTTTTAATACAGAGTTTTAGATTTTAATACAGATATATAGTAAAATAGATGAAATTAAAATCCTTTAGTGTAGTATAAAATAAAAAGGAGACTTTTATGAAAAAAATACAAGTTGATGATTTCTCGAAATTTAATTTTCTATCCGGTATTGAAGTATCACCTAATGGAGATTATTTAGGTTTTATTTCCCATAAAGCTAAGATGGATGATAATAAATATCTTTCAAATATAATGGTATATGATAAATTAAATAAAGAAATTTTAGAAATGACTTCAAATGATAGCGAATCTAACTTTAAATGGTACGATAATAATTCTTTAGTTTTTACATCTCTTAGAGACCCTAAAGATAAAGAAAAAAAAGATGAGGGCAATGAAATTACAGTTTTATATAAACTTTCTTTAAAAGGTGGAGAAGCTAAGAAATTTTTAACAATTAATAAAAATATTATTTCATATGAATTTTTACAAGATAATACTATAATAGCATCAGTTAGTTTTGATCAAAATCAAAAAGATTTATTAGACCTATCTGAATCTGAAATAAAAGATGAACTTAAAAAAAGGAAAGAAGAAAAAGACTATGAAGTTTTAGAAGAAATACCTTACTGGTCTAATGGAGGAGGCTTTACTAGCAAAGAAAGAAGTAGATTGGCCCTTTTTAATGAAGATGGATCTTTTGATAGATATCTTCAAGATAAAAACACATCCGCTTTTGGATTAGATTTAAACAATGACAAATCTAAAGTTGTTTTTATGGGGTCTACAAATAAAGGAAAGGAATCCTTATACAACGATATATACTTATTTTCTATAAAAGATAAATCCGTTCAAAAGTTAGATCTTCCGGAGATTAGCTATTCATCTGTATACTTTTTAAATGATGAAACAATTATCTTAACAGGTAGCGATATGAAGAAACTTGGAATAAATGAAAACAATAAATTTTATATTTTTAATCTAAATACTAAAGAATTTAAATGTATTACTGAAGATTTAGATCTTTCTACGGGTAATAGTGTAGGGAGTGACTCCAGGTATGGTTCTTCTAAATCCAGAAAAGTAATCAACGAAAAACTTTATTTTGTTTCTACCGAAGGTATAAATTCATACTTAAACCGTATTGATATAAATGGACAAATAGAAAAAATTATAACTGAAGAAGGATCTATAGACGGAGTTTCCATATATAAAGATGATATTTACTATATAGGAATGAAAAGAAATTCTCTTCAAGAATTATTTACATTAAAAGACAACGAATCTCATCAACTAACAACGTATAATGATTGGGTAAAAAAAGAAAGATATATATCTGATCCTGTACACCTATCTCTTAAGATTGAAAATAATATGACAATTGATGGTTTCATTTTGAAACCTATAAATTATGACTCCACAAAAACTTATCCTGCTGTTGTGGAAATTCATGGAGGACCAAAAACAGTCTATGGAACAGTTTTTTATCATGAACTCCAACTTCTTGCTAGTGAAGGATATTTTGTAATTTACTCTAACCCAAGAGGTAGTGATGGTAAGGGAAATGAATTTTCTGATATTAGAGGAAAATATGGTGACATTGATTATGAAGATTTAATGGGTTTTACAGATCTTGCATTAACTGAATATCCAAATATAGATAAAGATAATTTATTTGTTACTGGCGGCTCATACGGAGGATTCATGACCAACTGGATAATTGGACACACTAATAGATTTAAAGCTGCTGCATCTCAGCGTAGCATATCTAACTGGATATCTATGTTTAATACAACAGATATAGGTTATTATTTTGCAGATGACCAAACAGGGGCAACTCCTTGGAGTAATATGGATCAAATGTGGGATCAATCACCTCTTAAATATGCCGATAAAGTTAAAACTCCTACTTTATTTATACATTCTGAACAAGATTATAGGTGTTGGCTGACAGAAGGTCTGCAAATGTTTACTGCTTTAAAATATCACAATGTTGATTCCAGACTTTGCTTATTTAAAGAAGAAAATCATGAGCTCTCCAGATCTGGCAATCCAAAACATAGACTTAGACGTTTAAATGAAATACTAAACTGGTTTGATAAATATAAAAACTTATAAATCATAACAAATAAAAAGAGCCTCTAGAAAAAATTTAAAATCTAGGCGCTCTTATTATTTGTATAGTAATTTATTCTTTGAAATTCTCATTTTAAAACAATGATTTCGTTTTCAATGAAGTCTAAAATTTTTTCAAACTTAATTTTATTAAAGTTATCATTATTACTTGTCTCTTTTGATATTATTGAAAAATCTTTTTTGTTTAATTTTTTTCTAACTAAATAATTTTTCCCATAAAAATCAAGAGAAATAATTTTACTTTTTATATTAGAATCTTTGTTTATAGGCATGTGTTTAGAATAATAATTATCTACAACGTCTAATAAAGTATTTCCTAAACTATCAATCAAAGTCACTTCATATCCCTTTGAATAACTTCTATCCCAGATATTGTTTTTTTCTAAAAAAGTAAAGAATTCTCCATAATTTTCTTTTAATCCTTCTAGTTTGTCTATTTGTATTTCTTTTTCTTGAACTTTCAACGTATTTTCTTTTTCCATTTTCTCATCTCCTTATATAAACTTAAATTCTAACTTTTCTAAATATTAGATTAATTATATCATTAATTTGATAACAACTTCTATTATTTTTGTAAATAAACAATTATTTTTATCTTTAATTAACTTGTAACATTTAAATATTAATATTACTTTGGTATTTATGTCTTATATTGATATATCTTATTGTATAAATTATATATATAATTAAAAAAACTACTTTTCTAATTACAATCTCATAATAACTTTATATTGACTCATCTCATATAAAATGATAATATATAATTGATAAATAATTAACTATTCGTTGTCATCATATATAATTTTAGTTTTATGAAAATTTGATAAATTTAAAAATATTGTATTGAAGTTTAAAATTATATTTCAATATTTATATAAGGCACTCCTACAATGTGCCGCCCACTTAACAAAACAATAAAAGCCGAGCAAAATCTATTAGATCTTGCTCGGCTTTTATTTGTTTTGTTTTTTCAAAGTAATCATTTTCTTTTATCTTGATATATCTATAGTTACTAAATGTTTTTTTAAGTAAATATAATACTGTTTGAGTTAGTAACTTTTCTAATTTCAACAAAATAAAAAACACATATCTCTATGTGTTTTAATTTGGCGGAGAGAGTGGGATTCGAACCCACGGATGGCTCACACCATCGCCGGTTTTCAAGACCGGTGCCTTCAACCAAGCTCGACCATCTCTCCACAAGACAATACTAATTATAACAGGCTTAAAAATGCATGTCAATAGCTATCTATAACTTATTTAATAT